>NZ_JBHUAL010000291.1:0-9046 GCF_042789775.1 Kitasatospora sp. NPDC056800
GAACCGGACGGTTCGGCGGGGCCCTCGTCGACCGGTCGGACGATCAGATGGTCAGGCGCACTTGATGTCGCGGTTCACCGCGGCCATCCCGGCGACCTTCCCGGCGTCCACCGTGAACTCGTACTGCCAGCCCGGCTGCCCCTCGACCGGCAGCACGTACCTGCCGCTCTTGTCCTGCTGGAGGCCCTTGGCGCCGTACGCCTGCTGGAGCGCCTCCAGGGTGGAGCCGGCGCCGATGCCCTCGGCCGTCCTGGCCTCCGCCGGGGCGGCCAGCTCGCGCAGGCCCGCCTCCGCGAAGGAGACCCGGCCGGTGGTCAGGTACGCCTTGTCCTTGGCCTCCTGCGCCACCCTCAGGTCGACCAGGGCCATCGTCGAGTCGGCGATCAGCTTGGCGGCCGCGGCCGAGTCCTTGGCCCCGGCGGCGGAGCCCGCGGCGGCGGCCGCCGCGTCCTTGGCGGAGGCGTTCGGCGGCAGGGTGCCCGCCGGGGCGGGCGCCTTCCCACTGGCCGCGTCGGCCTTGGCGCTGAGGTCCTTGTAGCGGGCCTCGGTGGCCGCCTCGGCGGCCATCCGGGCCTGGTCCGGCGCCGGTCCGCCCTTGTAGACGAAGTCCGTGCAGCCGCCGAGCAGCGAGACCGGTGACGCCTCCAGGGCGCCGGTGGCCAGCCCGGCGTCCTTGGCCATGCCCGGCTTGATCCCCTGGTACCCGGCCGCCGCGAAGGCCTCCGGGCCCTTCGTCGTGGGCGCCGCCGAGGGTGCCGCGGCGGCGCCCCCGGCCTTCGCCGCGTCCTTCTTGTCGTCGGACGAGCAGGCCGCCGCCGAGGCGGCCAGCAGTACTACCGAGATGCCCACGCCCACCGCGCGGACCGTGGCCCGGTTCTTCCCCATGTCACAAACCCCCACATGATCTTTCGAAGGTCACCGTACCGAGGGTGCGGCCACGATCCACAACCGGTTTCTCAGGCGCAGTAGGTGTTGTGCTTCACCAGGGCGAGCCCGGCGACCTTGCCGTCGGCCATGGTGAACTCGTAGAACCAGTCCGGGCCGCCGCTGCCGCTCTCGGACGGGAGTTCGTAACCGCCCTCCTTGATCGGCTTGAGGTCCCTGCCCTCGTAGGCGCGCTTGAGCTCCTCCTCCGTCGAGCCGGCGCCGATGCCCTCGGCGGTGCGGGCGCCCGCCGGGGCGACCAGCTGGCGCAGGCCCTCGGTGCCGAAGTTGACCCGGCCGGTGGTCAGGAAGGCCTGGTCCCGGTTCTTGCGGGCGGGCCCGAGGAGGTCCAGGTCCTTGTAGAGCACGGCCATCTCCCGCCGCCCCGCCTCGGTCTGGTCGAGCTGCTCCCGAAGGCCCGCGAGGTACTCCTGCAGTTCCTTCGACGAGGCCCCGGACGGCGGGGACGCGAGCGGCTTCCTGGCCGCCTTGATCTCGTCGATCCTGGCCAGGGCCTTGTCGGCCTTCGTACGGACCTCCGCCTCGGCCGCCATCCGGACCGGGTCCGGCGCCGGGCCGCCCTTGTACGCGTAGTCGGTGCAGCCGTTGAGCAGCGAGACCGGAGACGGCTCCAGGGCTCCGGAGGTGAGCGCCTCCTCCTTGGTCATCGAGAGCTGGAGCCCGCGGTAGCCGGCGGCGCCGAACGGCTGCGGCGGTGTACTGGCCGCCGCCTCGGCAGCACCGCCCCCGTCTCCCCCGCAGGCCGCCGCTCCGGCCATGACCAGCGCCGTCGTCAGTACGGCCCCGGCCACGCGCCCGCCGCGCGTCGTCCCCACCATGATCATCTCTCCTTCGTCGACCGCACACGGTAGCGAACGTGCGGGCACGATCGACAACCGGCTCCCCCACGCGCGGAAGGGGCCCGGGTCCGAGGACGCGGGCCCCTTCGCGCACGCACCGGTCAGGAGGCCGGCCCCCGGTCGGCCAGGCTCCGGGTGTAGTGGGCGGCGGCCAGGACGGAGGCCATCAGCTCGGAGTCCAGCACGGCGGCGTCGGCCAGCCGGGTCGCGGACGCGTGGGAGGCGAGCAGCGTCTTGGTGACCCGCAGGGCGGCCTCGGAGCGGCGCGTGATGGGGCGGGCCCACTCGGCCACCGCCTCGTCCAGCTCCTGCTCGGGGACGACGCGCTGCAGGATGGCGAGCTCCCGCGCCTCCACCGCGCCGACCGGGCGGCCGGTCAGGATGATCTCGCGGACCCGGGCCGCGCCGACCTCGTGCAGCAGCCGGGGCAGCAGGCCGCCCCAGGCGACGGGCAGGCCCAGGGCCAGTTCGGGCAGCCGGAAGACGGCGTTGTCGGCGCCGGCCCGCAGGTCGCAGGCGAGCGCCAGGGCGAAGCCGGCGCCGGTCGCCCGGCCCTGGACCCGGGCGATGGTGACGGCGGGGCTGTTGACGAGGGCGTCGCAGACCCGGCGGGCCTTGTCCCCGTAGGCCCGTATGCGGCCGCCGGTCGGGTCCTCGTCCAGACCCGCGAGGAGTTCGTCGCGGTCGCCGCCGAGGCAGAAGTCGCGGCCGGCCGCGGAGAGCACGATCACCCGCACGGCCGGGTCGGGGACGGCGAGGAGGGCGAGGAGTTCGTCCAGCATGGCCGAGGTGACGGCGTTCCCCGTCCCCGGGCTGTCCAGCTCGACGTGGAGCACCGCGCCCCGGAGCTCGGAACGGACCGTACGGGCGGGCGCGGGTTCGGGGACCACCGCGGCTTCGGGAACCGGAGCGCCTTCGGGAGCGGGAGCGCCTTCGGGGGCCGGCGCCGACTGCGGGACCGGCGGGGACTGAGGGGCCGGCGGGTACCAGCCGGTCGTCGTCGAGGGGTGCGGGACGTACGGCGGCGGCTGCATCGCGTACGGGGGGTACTGGGGAGCCTGCGGGGAGACGTTCATGCGGACACTCTCAGGGACGTCACCCGGTGGAAGACCATCCGGGGCGCGTGCTCCGGCGGGCTCACCGCCCGCAGCGTCGGGAAGCGCTCCAGCAGTTGACCGATCAGGGCCCGCGCCTCCAGCCGGGCCAGGCCCGCGCCGAGGCAGTAGTGGGCGCCGCCGCCGAAGGTGAGGTGGGTGCCCCGGCGGAGCGGGTCGAAGGCGTGCGGGTCCGGGTTGCGTCGCGGGTCGCGGTTGGCCGCGCCGTACATCACGTGGACCATGGTGTCCTTGGGGAGGAACGTTCCGGCCAGCACGGTGTCCTCGCCCGCGACGCGGCTGTTGACGCGGATCGGCGGGTCGTAGCGCAGCGCCTCGTCGATCGCCTCGTCGATGTGCTCGGGCCGCTCCCGCAGCCAGTCCCACGTCCCGGGCGACCGCAGCAGCTGCCACACCAGCGAGGAGAGCAGCGTCGCCGTGGTCTCCAGCGAGGCGATGGTGACGAACATGGTGAGCTGGTAGACCATCCGGTCGGTGGCCTCGGGGTCGGACTCCAGCGCGTCCCAGGTGCGGATCCAGCCGGCGATCACGTCGTCGCCGTCGTTGTCGCGGCGTTCCCGGACGAGCCGGGTGAAGTACGCGCGAAGGTCCATGGTGGCCTGCTCGGAGACCGCCAGCTGGCTCTTGGTGGGCAGCAGTTCCTGGGCGTGCACCTGGTTGTGGGTCATCGTCAGGATGTGCGGGTAGTCCGCGCGGGGGATGTCCAGCCAGCGCCCGATGGTGCCGATCGGCAGCTGCTCGCTGACCACGGAGGCGAAGTCCGCCTCGCCGTCCGCCTGTATTCGCTCGGCCAGGCGGTCGAGCAGTTCGGTGGCGTCGGCCTCGATCCGCGGCGTCATGTCCCGGAGGGTGTTGCGGTCGAAGAGGCTGCCGAGGCTGCGCCGCTGCCGGGTGTGCTCGGGGGCGTTGAGGCGGGAGAGGGTGCGGCTCATCTCCTGGGTGGCGACGGCCTCCCAGCGCTCCGTCCCGGTCTGCCGCTCCTGCCAGGCGAAGTCGGGGACGAGCCAGGTCCTGCCGCGCAGGACCTGGTCGCAGGCCTCGTAACCGGTGACCAGGTAGCCGCCCCAGGGCGCCGGGACGAGGTCCCCGAGCGCCCGCAGCCCGTCGTAGACCGGGCTCGGGTCGGCGAGCCCCTCGGCCGACCGCAGCCTCCGCAGCAGCGGGACGGCGGCACGGCGGTCGACCCTGCCGTCAGGGTGCTCCGACTCCGCGGGGCGGGCTTCCAACATGGCGGTCACACGGGCTCCTTCAACACGCGGGCGGGCAGTACGGCGGCGTACTACCCAGCACCAGCGCGCTCAAGCGTCGATCCGTGTTGCCCCCGTCACGTACTGCACCGTCGTCGCACGCCGTTCACCTCGCGGTGACCGAACGTCCGGTGACCGAACGGCTGGTACCCGAACGGCCCGTGACCGGACGGCCCGTGACCGGACGGCCCGTGACCGAACGGCCGGCGGCCGGACGGCCCACGACGGCGGGTCGGGCCGGGAGCCCGGAGCCCGGGACGCCTCAGACCCGGAAGACGTCCAGGAAGGAGCTCCACCAGCCCTTCTTCTGCGGGGCCCGGGCCGGACCGGCGGCGGCCTGCGGGTACGCCTGCACCTGCTCGGCGGCGGCCTGCGCGGGCGCGGGGGCGGGGGCGGTGTCCGCGCCCACGGCCGGCCCCGCGGTGCGGGCGGCCACCGGGCTGAACCGCACCGGCAGCGAGACCAGGCCGCGCTGGAACGGGCCCGGCCGCCACTCGACGCTCTCCGCGGGCACCGCGAGCGTGACGTCCGGGAGCGCGTTGAGCAGGCACTCGATCGCGCTCAGGGCGATCAGCTGGGCCGGGGACTTGGCCGGGCAGGCGTGCGGGCCGGCGCCCCAGGCCAGGTGGGCCCCCTTGCTGAGGGTCAGCCGGGCGTCGGTCAGCACCGGGTCGCTGTTGGCGGCGGCGAAGCTGATCACCACCGGGCTGCCGGCGTCCATCGGGACGCCGCCCAGGTTGAGGTCCTGCATCGGGTAGTGCGTCGCGTAGTTGGCGATCGGCGGGTTGTTCCACAGCACGTCGTCGAGGGCGTCCTCGATGCGCAGTCCGGCACCGCCCTCGCCGGACAGCAGCAGGAGCAGCGCGTTGCCGATGAGGTTGCGCTCGGGCTCGACGCCGGCGCCCATCAGCATGACCAGCTGGTCCTTGAGCTCCTCGTCCCGCAGCCCGGCCGGGTGCTGGATGAGCCAGGAGGTGATGTCGTCGCCCGGCTGGCGGCGCTTCAGCGCGACCAGGTCCATCAGGCAGGAGGTCAGCTCCTCGTTGGCCTGGATCACGTCGAGGCCGTCGAAGAGCGCGGACATGCTGCGGGTCAGCCGGTCGCCGATGTCGGCCGGGCAGCCGAACAGCTGGTTGAACAGCAGCAGCGGCAGCAGCTTGGCGTAGTCGTTGAGCAGGTCGGCCCGGCCCAGCGCGCTGAACTGGTCGATCAGGTAGCCGGCGATCCGCTCGACGTGCCGGTTGAGCCGGTTGTCGTTGAGCCGGTCCAGGCTCTCGGTGACGGCCTTGCGCAGCCGCAGGTGCTCGGCGCCGTCCGTGAAGAGGCAGTTGGGCCGGTAGAACATCATCGGCAGGACGGGGCTGTCCATCGGCACCCGGCCCTCGTTCAGCGCCGCCCAGCGCCGCGAGTCCCGGGCGAACATGCCCGGGTTCTGCAGCACCCGCAGCGCGGCCTCGTGCGAGGTGACCAGGGTGGCGTCCACCCCCGGCGCCAACTCCACCGGCGCGGCCGGGCCGTTGGCGCGCAGCTTGTCGTAGACCGCGCCGGGGTCGGCCGAGAACATCTCCCCGTAGAGCGGCGTGCTCACGCCGGCGTGCATCGGGCAGCCCGGCGGAGGCGACTGCGGTACGGGTCGCTGCAGAGATTCCATGGGTCGTTCCTTGGAGGAGGCCCCGGGCGGGTGCGGACCCGGGAGACGTGAGGGGAGGAAGGCGTGGGGGAGGGAGGAGCCGTGGGGAGGTCAGGAGGCGCGGTCGAGCAGGTGCCGGACGAGCGTCAGCAGGGCGTTGGCCGAGGAGCGCTGGTCCCGCGCGTCGCAGAACACCACCGGCGTGTGAGGCAGCAGGTCGAGCGCCTCGCGCAGTTGGTCCTCGGTGTACCCGCTCTCCCGGTCGAAGCTGTTGACCGCGACCGCGTACTCCAGGCCGTACTGCTCGATCAGGTCGATGACGGGGAAGGTGTCCGCGAGGCGGGTCGGGTCGGCCAGCAGCAGCGCCCCCAGCGCCCCCCGCGCCATGTCCTCCCAGAGCTGCATGAACCGCTGCTGGCCCGGCGTACCGAACAGGTACAGCACCAGGTCGTCGCCGAGCGTCAGCCGGCCGAAGTCCAGGGCGACGGTCGTGGTCTTCTTGTCCGGCGCCCCGCGGAGGTCGTCGACGCGGACGGACGCCTGCGTCATGCTCTCCTCGGTGCTCAGCGGGGCGATCTCCGACAGGGCCCCGATGAGCGTCGTCTTGCCGACCGCGAAGTGCCCCACGACCAGGATCTTGACAGCGGTCGTCACCGCGCCCGGGACGTAGATGTCCTCAGGCGAACCGGCGTTGAAGTCCATGCAGTACCTTCTCTAGAAGTCTCGGGTCCGGGGCCTGGGCCGGGGGCGGGGCCGACCGCCGCAGCAGCCGCCCCTCACGGATCAGGTCCGTCAGCAGCAGCCTCACGACCCCCACCGGCAGCTCCAGCCGGGCCGCGACCTCGGCCACCGAGAGGTAGCCGCCGGAGCACAGCTCCCAGATCGCCCGGGTCTCCGGGCTCGGCAGCGCGGGGAGGTCCTGCTCGGGCGCGATGGTGACCAGGGTGATCAGAGACAGGTCGTCCGCACTCGGTAACGCGCGCCCGCCGGTGATGACGTAGGAGCGGATGAAGCCGCCGGAGACCCGCTGTTCCTCGCCGCCGGTCGTCATGAGCCGCTGAGCGTGCTCTGGCGCGGCGCCGCCGACATCGCCCGTCCGAGCGCGCCCACCTGCTGCTGCATCCGGAAGGACATCGCCTCCATGTCGACGTCGGGGGCGGTGGAGGCGGCCAGGTACGCGCCGCTGCCGGCCGCGATCAGGAAGATCCAGCCGTGGTCGTACTCCAGGAGGGTCTGGCGCCAGACCCCGGCGCCTCCGCCGACGAACGGGGCGACCGCGCGGCTCAGCGACTGCATCGAGCTCATCGCGGCGGCGTTGGTCTCCGCCTCGTCACGGCCGATCTCGCTGGACCGTTCGAGCAGGAGGCCGTCGGCGGAGACGAGGATAGCGTGCCGGGCGCCCGGTACCTGGAGTACGTCGTTGAGCACCCAGGAAAGATCGCGGCTCACTGGATCTCGGTTCCTTCCGTGGTCATGGTGTTGCGCCCGGACAGCGTGCCGCGCTGGAACGCGCCGAGGCGGGACGGCGTGTACTGGCCGGTGCCCCGCGGATCCTCGGCCCGACCGGGACCGGGCTCCTGCGGGGTGGGGACGACCGACACGGGACGCTGGCGGCGGCGCCGGGGCAGCAGTCCGTCCGCGGTCGTCTCCGGTCCCGCCGTCGCCGCGTACGGCGTCGGCACCGGGGCCAGGGGCGCCGTCGGCTCGGACAGCGACACGAGCCGCTGGCCGGCACCCGGCGCCCAGGCCTGCGCGGGCTGCTCCACCGGCGCGGCCTGGTAGTCGGGGTAGTCGGTGTGCTCGGCGACGGGCGGGGCCGCGACCTCGCTGCTCAGCAGCTCGGCCGGCAGCAGCACCACGGCCCGCACGCCCCCGTACGGGGAGACGGAGTCGACGGAGACCCGGAAGCCGTAGCGGGCGGCCAGCATGCCGGAGACGGCGAAGCCGAACTTCGGGGGGTTGCCCAGGCTGGTGAGGCTGATCGGCGCGCCCGGGTTCAGGAGCAGCGACGCGCGGTCCTTCTCCTCCTGGCCCATGCCGAGGCCGGCGTCGTCGATGATCAGGCAGACGCCGGTGGGGACGGCCTGGACGCTGACCTCCACCGGGGTGTCCGGGGCGGAGTAGTTGGTCGCGTTGGCGAGCAGCTCGGACAGCACGACGGCGACCGGCTCGACGACCTTGCTGGCGAGCGAGACGCTGACCCGGGAGTGGATCCGCACCCGGTCGAAGTGCCGGATCCGGCCCTGGGCGCTGCGGACCACGTCGAAGACCGAGGCGACGCTCTCACGGCGGCCCAACCAGCCGCCGCAGAGCACCGCGATGCCCTGGGCACGCCGGCCGAACTGGCTGTTGGTGTGGTCGATCGTCATCAGGTCGGCGAGGATCTGCGGGCTGTCGCCGTACTTCCGCTGCACCTTGTCGATGACGATCTGCTGCTCGTCGGCCAAGCCCTGCAGCGTCCGCATCGCCGCCTTGAGGACGGCCTTGGTGTCCTCCTCGGCGTCCCGGCGGACGGCCGTCAGCTCGGAGGCGTGCTGGCCCTGCAGGCGGTCGTGCAGCACGGCGAGTTCCTCGCGCTGCCGCTGTGCCAGGGCGCTCTCCTCCTCCAGCGAGGCGTTGCGCCGTCGCAGGGCGAGGTTCGTCCGGCGGGCCTGGAGGGCCGCTCCGACGGATACGAGCATCACCACGATGAAGACCCAGAAAAAGGGTTCCTGCACAAATGACGTCATGAAACTCTCTTCAGGTGGCATCGCGTGGGGCCGGTCCGGGCCCCGGAACGCGAATGGGACTGGCGGCCTGAACCTCTCCGAAAGGCACCCGATGTCACACCACATCGAAGTGCGTTCCGGTACGAGACCTGCGGCGACGCCTATCGCGGAGTCAGCCTACTGCACCTCATGCCATGTCAGAACAGATAGCAAAAAGGGCAGTTGGGGCGAAATTCCACGACTTGCTGGGAACTCTGACAAGAAATGGCGGCATTCGTGACGCCGCGTTAACCATAGGGACACATCCCGACCACACTTCGATTCGCGCGCAGCGTGATTCCGCTGTCACGCTCCGGAATTGACGGACCTCGGGGCGGACCTCCGGACGACTTCTCCGGAGGGCCGTCGGACGGCCCTCCGGGCGGGCGGCCGGACATGCGGAAGGGGGCCGCGTCCCGGGGCGCGGGCCCCACCCGGACAGCCCGCCCTCAGCCCCACGAACCCGGGCGCCGCCGGGTGGGGCTTAAGCCCAACGCGACCCAGAGGCAGGACCGCACGTAGT
>NZ_JBHUAL010000292.1:0-8910 GCF_042789775.1 Kitasatospora sp. NPDC056800
CCACCTCCAGGGTTGGCAGTCTGAAAATCATCCAGCCCCCGGAGCGACCACCCCCGGAGCCACCCCCGCCACCCACCCTCCCGAGAGCCCACACCCCCACCCCAACTCCCGTAAGCCCCGCATAAGCCCAGCTCAGCCCAGGTGGTGACCCTCTTCACAGCCTTCGTCCCAGGAGGCTGTTCCACATTCAACCTGTGGCACACTCGGATGCCATGAACACCAGCCCGGTCACCAGAACGCTCCGCGCAGCGGTCTTCGCCGCGCTGGTCGTGCTGCTCGCCGGGCTCGGCCAGGTCCTGGTCACCGGCCGTACCCTCCCCGTCGGCCCGATGCTGCTCGCCTCGGCCGCCGTCTTCGCCGCGGCCTTCGCCCTGGCCGGCCGCGAACGCGGCTTCCCGGCGGTCGCGGCGGTGTTCCTGCCGCTGGAGCTGGCCGCCGGCGCCCTCTTCGACCTCGCCCAGAGCACCTGTCCCTCGCTGCCGCCAGGCACCGGACACGGTCTCCAGCCGCTGCTCTGCGGCGGCGGCTCGCTCGGCGGCTTCCTGCTCGGCCACGGCGTCTCCGCCCAGACCGGCCTGCTGCTACTCCTCCTGCTGCACACGGTGATCGCGCTGGCCGGCGCCTTCTGGCTGAGCCGCGCGGACGCCGCGCTCTGCTGCCTGGCCGGGGCCGTCCGGATGCTGGGCGAGTTCCTGCACCGCCACCTGCCGGCCGCCGCCCGCTGGCTGCGGCTGCTGGTCGCGCCGCTGCCGGCCCGTCCGCCGTCCCGGGTGCCGTTCCCCCGGGCCAGCCGCGTGCTGGTCCCCGCCGAGGACGTCGTCGTCCGTCCGGCCGTCCGGCGCGGTCCGCCGGTGTTCGCCCTGGCCGTCTGAGCCACGGGCTTCCCCGCCCGCTCAGTCGGCTGTTCTCTCCTCCCGCGCTGGCCCCGACCGGCCGCGCCGACCCGTACGCCCGAGAGCACAGGACGACACCCCATGAGCAACACCCGCAAGACCGACAAGAAGGCCTCCGCCACCGACCGCATGCGCGTCGCCCGCGCCCAGGCCGAGCGCTCCGACCGGATCCGCCGCCGGGTGGTGGTCGGCGGCGCTTCCGCCGCCGTGCTCGCCCTGGTGGCGGGCGTGGCCTTCGCCGTCGGCGGTTCCTCCGGCTCCGGTTCGAACGCCGCGAACGGCCCGCTGGTCGTGCCGGCCAACGCGAGCGGTACCAACGGCACCGTGATCACCTACGGCAAGGCCGACGCCCCGCACACCCTGGACGTCTACGAGGACTTCCGCTGCCCGTTCTGCGAGCAGCTGGAGACCACCACCGGCAAGGCGATCCAGCAGCTCGCCGACGACGGCACGTACAAGGTCGAGTACCACCTGGCGACGTTCCTGGACAACAACCTGGGCGGCAAGGGTTCGCGCACCGCGCTGGCCGCGGCCGGCGCCGCGCTGAACGAGGGCGTGGACAAGTTCAAGGCGTTCCACGACGTGCTGTACGCCAACCAGCCGGACGAGCGCAGCGACGCCTTCGGCGACGTCAACCACATCCTGGACCTGGCCGACCAGGTGCCCGGGCTGAAGACCGACGCCTTCGTCAAGGCCGTCCAGGACGGCACGTACGCGCCGTGGGCGGCCAAGGTGAACGAGGAGTTCAACAAGAGCGACGTCACCGGCACCCCGACCGTCAAGCTGGACGGCAAGAAGCTGGACGTCCTGAACAACGGCAAGGCCGTCTCCCCCGAGCAGTTCACCGCGATGGTCAAGCAGGTGACCGGGTGACGGCCGGCGCCCCCGCCGGGCGGCCCGGGTACGGCGCGAGCCGCCCGTTCGCCTGGCTGCTGCTGATCGGCGGCGCCGTCGGCCTGTTCGCCTCGACGGTCCTCACCCTGGACAAGATCCGGCTGCTGGAGGACCCGTCCTACGTCCCCAGCTGCAACATCAACCCGATCATCAGCTGCGGTTCGATCATGCGCAGCGACCAGGCGGAGGCCTTCGGCTTCCCCAACTCGCTGATCGGGCTGGTCGCCTTCGGGGTGGTGATCGCGGTCGGTGCCGGGCTGCTGTCCGGGGCGGCGTTCCGGCGCTGGTTCTGGCTCGGCCTGCAGGCCGGGACGGTGTTCGGCATCGGCTTCGTGACCTGGCTGATGTACCAGGCGCTGTACCGGATCGGCGCGCTGTGCCCGTACTGCATGGTGGTGTGGGCCGCGGTGATCCCGCTGTTCTGGTACACCACGCTGCACAACCTGCGCTCGGGCGTGATCCCGGTGGGCCCGCGGCTGCGGGTGGCCGTCCGGGAGGCGGCCCGCTACCACTGGGTCGTCCCGGCGCTGTGGTACGCGGTGATCGCGCTGCTGGTCCTCAACCGGTTCTGGTACTACTGGAGCACTCTGCTCTGACCCCGTCCGCCGCCCCCGCCCGCGCGGGGGCGGCGGTCTGGCAGGTCAGAAGGCGTACGCGGCGACCTCGGCGAGGAGTTCGGCGCGGCGCTCCTCGCTGATGAAGGAGGCGCGGAAGGAGTTGGCGGCCAGCCGGCGCAGGGTCTCCTGGTCGAGGGCGAGGGCCTCGCGCACGGCGCGGAAGTTGTCCTCCACGTAGCCGCCGAAGTACGCCGGGTCGTCGGAGTTGACGGTGACCAGCAGGCCGGCGTCCAGCATCTCGCGCAGCGGGTGGTCGGCGAGGGTGTCGATGCAGCGCAGCCGGACGTTGGAGAGCGGGCAGAGGGTCAGCGGGACCTGCTCGCGCACCAGGCGGGCGACCAGCTCGCCGTCCTCCAGGCAGCGCAGCCCGTGGTCGATCCGCTCCACGCCGAGGACGTCCAGCGCCTCGGTGATGTACGCGGCCGGGCCCTCCTCGCCCGCGTGGGCGACCCGGCGCAGCCCGGCCTCGGCGGCCCGGCGGTACACCTCGCGGAACTTGACCGGCGGGTGGCCGACCTCGGCGGAGTCCAGGCCGATGCCGGCGATCCGGCCGAAGTACGGGCGGGCGGCCTCGAAGGTCTCCAGCGCGGACTCGGCGGACTCGTCCCGCAGGAAGCACATGATCAGCTGCGTGCTGATGCCGTACCGCTCCTCGGCGCGCTCCAGCGCCCGGGTCAGCCCGTCGACCACCACGCCCAGCGGCACCCCGCGCGCGGTGTGCGCCTGCGGGTCGAAGAAGATCTCCGCGTGGCGGACGCCCTGCTCGGCGGCCCGGGCCAGGTAGGCGTCGGCGAGGTCGGCGAAGTCGTCCTCGGTGCGCAGCACGGCCATCAGCGCGTAGTAGAGGTCCAGGAAGGACTGGAGGTCGCTGAAGGAGTACGCCTCGCGCAGCGCCTCGGTGTCGGCGTACGGCAGCTCGACACCGTTGCGGGCGGCGAGCTCGAAGGCGAGTTCGGGCTCCAGGGTGCCTTCGATGTGCAGGTGGAGTTCGGCCTTGGGAAGCGGCATGTGGGTGTCCGAGCGCTAGCGGGGTGGTCCTGAACGTGTACGGAAGGATTCATCCTATGATCCGCGCCGACGGACCGGGTGCAGCCGCGGCGGACGGCGGGCACCCTGGAGGAGGGGACTTCCGCCGAGGAGGCACCGAGATGCGGCACGCCGAAGACCCGCACATCCGGCCCGCGGGCATCTCCGCGCACGCCCTGGGCAACGACACGCTCCTGCACGAGCTGGAGCAGCTGCACCGCACGCGGCACGAGACGTTCCTGTACGGCTCGGAGGAGGCGCTGAAGCGGCACACGCTGCGCACCGGGGAGCTGGAGGCCGAGTACCTGCACCGCTTCCCGAGCCGGCAGGTCACCGCCGCGCGGACCAGGGCCGGGGCCCGCGCCCGGGAGGCGGCGGCCCGGGTGGAGTCGCTGCCGGAGTGACGGGGCGGGCCGCGCGCCCGCCGGGACACGCCGGGCGCCCGGTGGCGTGCCCGGAGGCGGGCGGTCGGGGAGGGTGTGAGGGCAGACGCACCGGACCGTGACCCCACCTGGGAGCCCCGCATGCCCATCGCCAGCGTCAACCCCGCGACCGGCGAGACCGTCCAGACCTTCGAGCCGCTCGACGCGGCCGGCATCGAACGGCGGCTGGCCCGCGCCGAGGCCGCCTTCCACAGCTACCGCGGCACCCCGTTCGCCGCCCGCGCCGAACTGATGCGCCGCGCCGCCGACCTGCTGGACCGGGAGCTGGAGGCGGTCGCCCGCACCATGACCGAGGAGATGGGCAAGCCGCTCGCCGCCTCCCGCGCCGAGGTCGCCAAGTGCGGGAAGGCGATGCGCTGGTACGCGGACCACGCCGAGGAGCTGCTCGCCGACGAGCACCCGGCCCCGGCCGACGTCGCCGACTCCGGTGCCTCCCGGGCCTTCGTCCGCTACCGTCCGCTTGGTCCGGTTCTTGCCGTCATGCCCTGGAACTTTCCACTCTGGCAGGTCCTCCGGTTCGCCGCGCCGGCCCTGATGGCGGGCAACGTCGGCCTGCTCAAGCACGCGTCGAACGTGCCGCGCACCGCGCTGGCGATCGAGGAGCTGTTCCAGCGGGCCGGGTTCCCGGAGGGCTGCTTCCAGACCCTGTTGATCGGCTCGGGCGCGGTGGAGGGCGTGATCCGGGACCGCCGGGTCGTCGCCGTCACCCTCACCGGCAGCGAGCCGGCCGGGCGGGCGGTCGCGGCCACCGCGGCGGACGAGGTGAAGAAGGCCGTCCTGGAGCTGGGCGGCAGCGACCCGTTCGTCGTGCTGCCGAGCGCCGACCTGGACGCGGCGGTGCGCACCGCCGTCCGGGCCCGGGTGCAGAACAACGGCCAGTCCTGCATCGCCGCCAAGCGCTTCATCGTGCACACCGACGTGTACGACCGCTTCACCGCCGCCTTCACCGCGGCGATGGGCGCGCTGAAGGTCGGCGACCCGATGGACGAGTCCACCGACGTCGGCCCGCTGGCCAGCCGCCAGGGCCGGGACGACCTGGAGGAACTGGTCGAGGACGCCCGGGTGCACGGTGCCCGGGTGGAGTGCGGCGGCGGGCGCCCGGAGGGCTGGGACACCGGCTGGTTCTACGAGCCGACGGTGCTGACGGGCATCACCCCGGCGATGCGGATCCACCTGGAGGAGACCTTCGGCCCGGTCGCCACCGTCTACCGGGTGGCCGACCTGGACGAGGCGGTGGCGGTCGCCAACGACACCCCGTTCGGGCTGAGCGCCAACGTCTGGACCACCGACGAGGCCGAGCGGGAGCGCTTCGTCCGGGACATCCAGGCCGGCGGGGTGTTCTTCAACGGGATGACGGCCTCCCACCCGGCGCTGCCGTTCGGCGGCGTCAAGCGCTCCGGGTTCGGGCGGGAGCTGTCCGGGCACGGGATCCGGGAGTTCTGCAACATCACCACGGTGTGGATCGGCTGAGCCCTCCCGGGCCCGCGCCCGTCCGGCCCCGCGCCCCTCCCGACCGGGTCAGGACGCCATCCGGTGCCGACCCGGCCCCGGGGTCATCCAGCGGGCGACCACGCCGCCCATCGCGATGAGCGTCAGGCCCCAGAAGACCGCCATCGGCACCAGCACGGGCAGCAGGCTCACCTGGACCGCGACCATGCAGAGGCCGATCGAGAGCGCGATCATGAACGTCACCACGGTGGGGCTGAGGCTGAGCAGCCAGTGCCAGACGCGGTGCCCGAAGCCCCGGGCCCTGCGGGTCGCGGGGTCGGCCTCGGCCCGGGCGTCGAGTTCGGCGTCGAGTTCCTTGTAGGTCAGCAGGTCCATCGGGATCGCCTCCAGTGCTGGACGGCTGGACGGGAGGGGTGCCTGGCCCCGGTGGGGTCAGGAGGCCTTGCGGGGAGCCGAGGGCTTCCGGGTGGTGGTCTTCTTCGCCGCCGGGCTCCTCGCGGAGGTCTTCCCGGCGGACTTCTCGGAGGCGGCCGTCTCGGAGGGGGCCTTCCCGGAGGCTGCTGCCTTCGAGGCGCTCCGCTTCACCGGGGCGCGCTTGCGCGGCGCGGGCTCCGCCTCCTCCGGGGCGGCCTCCCCGGCCCCGCCGCCCCGCCCGCCCCTGGCCTGCTTGAGGCTGCTGCGCAGCGCCTCCATCAGGTCGATCACGTTGTCCGGAGCCTCGCCCGGCTCCTCCTCGTGCGGGACCTCGACGCCCTCCAGCCGCGCGGTGATCACCTGCTGCAGCGCCTGCTGGTAGTCGTCGTGCAGTTGGGACAGGTCGAAGTCCTCGGAGAGGGTGTCCATCAGCGACCGCGCCATCTTGAGCTCCTGCGGCCGGACGGCGACGTCGCCCTCGGGCGCGATGCCCGCGGCCGGGCGGACCTCGTCGGGCCAGATGCAGGTCTGCAGCACCAGGGTGTTGTCGTGCACCCGCAGCACCGCGGGCGACTCCCGGGTGCGCAGCGCGATCTTGGTGACGGCGATCTGCCCGGAGTCGGTGAGCGCGTCGCGCAGCAGCGCGTACGGCTTGGCGGCGGCCTTGTCGGCGACGCCCACGTAGTAGGCCTTGGAGAACATCAGCGGGTCGATCTCGCCCTCGTCCACGAAGGCCAGCACGTCGATGATCTTCTTGCTGGGCAGCGGCAGGTCGGCGAGGTCCTCGTCGGAGAGCGTGACGGTCCGCCCGTCGGGGGACTCGTACCCCTTGGCGATCTCCGCGTACGGGACCTCCTTCTCCTCCCGCTCGCAGTACCGCTTCATCCGCACCCGGCCGCCGTCCTTGGCGTGCACCTGGTGCAGCGGGACGTCGTGCTCCTGGGTCGCGGAGTACAGGTGGACGGGGATGCTGACCAGCCCGAAGCTGATCGTCCCCTTCCAGGTGGTCTGCATGGGGTCGCTCCTGACCGGCGCCGGGAGCCGGCCGGCACCGAGAACGCTCGGGATGCTCCTACGGCATGTCCCGAGAGTCCCACTGTGCTCTGGTTTGCCCCGATCGTCCACAGCGCGTCGACAATGGGCCGAGGAGGTCGACGCGGATGGGCATCCGGAGCCGGGGGCACCAGCGGGGCCGGCGGGACCAGCGGGAACGCGACCAGGCGCCGCCGCCGGAGCGGTACGGCTACCTGGTGACGTACGCGGTGCGGGGCGAGCCCGGCGCACGGCGCGCGGAAGTCACGGTGCTGCCCGGATACTCGCAGGAGGACGACATCCCCCGGATCCTCGCCGCCCGGCTCACCGGGCGGCCGGCGGACGAGGCGTCGATCACCGTCCTCGACGTGCGGCCGATCTGACCGGCCACCCGCGGGCGATTTGAGCCCCAACAGAGCTTGGCGACCTTTCCGAATGCTGACGATGCGTCAGATTTGAGGTTTCCATGCCACCTTTCCACCCACCCCGACCAGGCCTTTTCCGTCCGTTGAGCGAACAGTTACCAAAGGATTGTTCCGATACTCGGGCGTAGAAGTTAGGTTGCGACGCAATGCGCGGGTCAGTCCCCCACCCTCGGCGCGACGAGCCGAGGGACACGCCGCGCGGGAAAGGCACAGGGCACCCAGATGAGTGCGGACACCACCAAGCCCCCGGCCACGGCCACCAAGCTCCCCCACCAGACCGGGCCGATCGGCCACGGCGGCGACGGCCACCTGAAGGCCGGACTCAAGAACCGCCACCTGTCGATGATCGCCATCGGCGGCGTGATCGGCGCCGGCCTGTTCGTCGGCTCCGGCGCGGGCATCGCGACCACCGGCCCGGGCATCCTGCTCTCCTACGCCATGGCCGGCGTGCTGGTCGTCCTGGTGATGCGGATGCTCGGCGAGATGGCCGCGGCCGACCCGCAGAGCGGCTCGTTCTCGGCGTACGCGGACCGGGCGCTCGGCCGCTGGGCCGGGTTCAGCATCGGCTGGCTGTACTGGTTCTTCTGGGTGGTGGTGCTCGCGGTCGAGGCGACGGCCGGCGCGAAGATCCTCAACAACTGGGTGCCGGGCGTCCCCCAGTGGGGCTGGGCCCTGATAGTCATGGCGGTGCTGACCGCCACCAACCTCTTCTCGGTGGCCTCCTACGGCGAGTTCGAGTTCTGGTTCGCCGGGATCAAGGTGGTCGCGATCGCCGCGTTCCTGGTGATCGGCACCCTCGCCGCCTTCGGCCTGCTGCCGGGCACCCACGCGGTCGGCGCCAGCAACCTCACCGGCCACGGCGGGTTCCTGCCGCACGGGGTGGGGGCGGTGTTCACCGGCATGCTCACGGTGGTCTTCGCCTTCATGGGCAGCGAGATCGTGACCCTGGCCGCCGGCGAGTCGGAGAACCCGGAGAAGGCCGTCTCCAAGGCCACCAACAGCGTGATCTGGCGGATCGGGATCTTCTACCTGGGCTCGATCCTGCTGGTGGTCACCCTGCTGCCCTGGGACTCCGCCGACGTCAAGGCGAGCCCGTACGTGGCGGTGCTGGACCACATCGGCATCCCGGGCGCCGGCCAGGTGATGGACGTGATCGTGCTGACGGCGGTGCTGTCCTGCCTCAACTCCGGGATGTACACGGCCTCCCGGATGGCGTTCTCGCTGGGCCAGCGCGGGGACGCGCCCAAGGCCTTCGCCACGGTGACCTCGCGCGGCGTGCCGCGGGTGGCGATCCTCTCCTCGGTGGTCTTCGGCTTCGTCGCGGTGTTCTTCAACTACACCTCGCCGGACACCGTGTTCGCCTTCCTGCTCAACTCCTCCGGCGCCGTCGCGCTCTTCGTCTGGCTGGTGATCTGCGCGACCCAGCTGCGGATGCGCAGGATCATCGAGCGCGAGATGCCCGAGCGGCACACCGTCCGGATGTGGCTGTACCCGTACCTGACCTGGACGGCCATGGGCATGATCGGGTTCGTCATGGCGTACATGTTCACCGACGCCGACGGACGCAAGCAGATGTACCTGTCGCTGGTCGCCGCAGCCATCGTGCTGGCGGCCTCGGCCGTGGTGGGCCGACGGCGGCGGGCCGCGGTGGCGGCGGCGGGCTCCTGACCCGTCCGCCCCGCGCGGGAACGCCGGGCCCGGGAGCCGATGCGGAGGC
>NZ_JBHUAL010000293.1:0-8402 GCF_042789775.1 Kitasatospora sp. NPDC056800
CTCCCCGCCGTGACGTTCTCCCGGTCGTACGACCGGCCGGATGCACGCCCGGCCGCGCGAACGGGGTCAGTGGTGGAAGCCCGGCCGGGGCGGCACCCCGAGCTCCCGGAGCGGGACGGGCTGGCGCCGCAGCTCCGGCAGCAGCCGGTCGAGGTCGGCCAGCAGCAGGTCGGCGAGGTCCCGGGAGAAGCCGTTGCGGCAGACCACCCGGAGCACCGACAGGTCCTCCCGGTTCGCCGGGAAGGTGTACGCGGGGACCTGCCAGCCGCGTTCGCGCAGCCGCCGTGAGACGTCGAACACGTCGAACGGGACGTCCCCCTCGGTGGTGAGGGCGAACACCGGGACCTGGTCGCCCCGGGTCAGCAGCCGGAAGCCGTCCAGCTTCCCGATCCGCCCGGCCAGGTAGGTGGCGACCTCGCGGCAGGCGCCCTGGACGGCCCGGAAGCCCTCCCGGCCGAGCCGCAGGAAGACGTAGTACTGGGCCACCACCTCGGCGCCGGGCCGGGAGAAGTTGAGGGCGAAGGTCGGCATCTCGCCGCCCAGGTAGTTGACCCGGAAGACCAGCTCCTCCGGCAGCGCCGCCCGGTCGCGCCAGAGCGCCCAGCCCACGCCGGGGTACACCAGGCCGTACTTGTGGCCGGAGGTGTTGATCGAGGCCACCCGGGGCAGCCGGAAGTCCCAGAGCAGCTCCGGGTCGAGGAAGGGCGCCACCATGGCGCCGGAGGCGCCGTCCACGTGCACCGGGACGTCGGTGCCGGTGCGCTCCTGGTAGGCGTCCAGGGCCGCGCAGATCTCCGCGACCGGCTCGTACGAGCCGTCGAAGGTGGAGCCGAGCACGCCGACCACCCCGATGGTGTCCTCGTCGCACAGGGCGACCGCCCGCTCGGCGTCCAGGTGGAAGCGGGTGCCCTCCATCGGCGCGGTGCGCGCCTCGATCTCCCAGAAGTTGCAGAACTTCTCCCAGCACACCTGCACGTTGACGCCCATCACCAGGTTGGGCCGGGCCCCGGCGGCGTAGCGGTCGGCGTTGCGGTGCATCCAGCGGCGCTTGAGCGCCATGCCGGCCAGCATGCAGGCCTCGCTGGAGCCGGTGGTGGAGCAGCCGACGGCGGTGTCCGGGTCGGGGGCGTGCCAGAGGTCGGCGAGGATCGCCACGCAGCGCCGCTCCAGTTCGGCGGTCTGCGGGTACTCGTCCTTGTCGATCATGTTCTTGTCGAGGCACTCGGTCATCAGCCGGGTGGCCTGGGCCTCCATCGAGGTGGTGACGAAGGTCGCCAGGTTGAGCTTGGCGTTGCCGTCCAGCATCAGCTCGTCGTGGATCAGCTGGTACGCGGTCTCGGCCGCGACCGGGACCTCGCCGAGCCGGTGCAGCGGCGGGGCCAGCTTCATCGCGCCCAGCGGGTCGGCGATGGTCGGGTACGGGCCGATGCTCAGCCGGCGGTCGCCGCCGGCCCCCTTGTGCAGCGCCATGGCGTCCTGCCGTCCTTCGGGTCGGTGGCCGTGTCCCGTCCCACGCTGCCACCGGGTGCCGGGCGACGCATCCGCGCGGTCCGCCGCCCCCGCTCCGGGGTCAGGCCGCCGCCTCCGGGTGGACCTGGTCGCGGGCGGCCCGGTACTGCTGACGCACCGCCGAGCCGATCGCCAGGTCCTGCTCCCCGTCGGGCTCGACGGTCTCGGCGTCCGGCAGCTCCCACTCCGGGGGCTGCGGGGTGCCGGCCAGCGCCCAGGCGGCCTGCCGGGCGGCCCCGCGGGCGGCGTGCGCGCCGGGCGGCGGCACCACGACCGGGACGCCGAACAGCATCGGGGCGATGTGCCGGACGGCGGGCAGCCGCCCGGCCGTGCCGAGCAGGAACACCCGCTTCACCGGGACGCCCCGGGCGCGCAGCACGTCGAGGGCGTCGGCGATGTTGCAGAGCATGCCCTCGACGGCGGCCCGGGCCAGGTGCTGAGGGGTCATCGCCTCGGCCCGCAGGCCGGTCAGGGTGCCGGCCGCGTGCGGCAGCGCGGGGGTGCGCTCGCCGTCCAGGTACGGCAGCAGCACCAGGCCGTAGGCGCCGGGGGAGGAGTGCAGGGCGAGGTCGCTCAGGCCCTCCAGGTCCCGGCCGAGCAGGGCGGCCGTGGAGCGGAGCACCTGGGCGGCGTTGAGGGTGGCGACCATCGGCAGGTGCCGGCCGCTGGCGTCGGCGAAGGAGGAGACCAGGCCGGACGCGTCGACCACGGCCTCCTCGTGCACCGCGAAGATCGTCCCGGCGCTGCCGAGCGAGACCACCGCGTCGCCCGGGCCGAGGCCCAGGCCCAGCGCGGCGGCCATGTTGTCCCCGGTGCCGGCCGAGATCAGCAGGCCCTCGGGGGTGTGCCCGGCGGGCTCGGCCGGGGGCAGGACGTCGGGCAGTCTGAGCTCGTGGCCGAGCGCCAGCTCCACCAGGTCCTGCCGGTACTCGCCGGTGATCGGCGACCAGTAGCCGGTGCCGGAGGCGTCGCCGCGGTCGGTGGTGCGGCGCTTGGGGTGGCCGAGCAGCTGCCAGACCAGCCAGTCGTGCGGCAGCAGCACCTCGGCGACCCGGCGGGCGTTGGCGGGCTCGAACTCGGCCAGCCAGCGCAGCTTGGCGACGGTGTACGTGGGGGCCGGCACGGAGCCGATCGCGGCCGTCCAGGCGGCCGGGCCGCCGAGGGCGTCCAGCAGTTTGGCGGCGGCGCCGCTGGAGCGCGGGTCGTTCCAGAGGATCGCCGGGCGGACCAGCACCCCGCCCGCGTCGAGGCCGATCATCCCGTGCTGCTGGGCGCTGACCCCGATCGCCCGGACGCTCTCCAGCAGGCCGCCGGTCGCGGCGTCGCCGAGCGAGTGCAGCCAGACCTGGGGGTCGGCCTCGCCCGGGCGCAGGTCCTGGTCCTCGGGGACGGGGTGCGGCGCCTTGCCGGAGCGCAGGACGGCGCCGGTGTCGGCGTCGCACGCGACGATCCTGGTGCGGTTGGTCGAGCTGTCTATCCCCGCGACGATGGCCATGCCGAGATCATGCCTCAGCCCGGCCCCGGACGCGTCCGGGCCGGGCGGCCTGTTGCGGGTTCGCGACCCCGGGTCGGGGTCCGCTTCGCCCAGCTGTCACCGTCCCGTCACGGACGGCGGGTACCCGGCCCCACCGCCCCGGGTGAGGCGGTCGGGCCGGGCCCGGCGCTCACGGCCGGAAGGTCCCCCAGCCGTCGTCCTCCGCCCTGGTGCGGTTGAAGTACGGCACCCGGTCGGTGACGGCGTTCGGCAGCCGGTCGCCGACCCGGCCGGCGACCGCGTCGGCCGCCTTCCCGGCCACCGCACCGGCCTGCTGCCGGGCCCGGTCGGTCGCGTTCTGGACCGTGGGGTTCCGGGCGATCTCCCGGGTGACCTTGGCGATCTGTTCGTAGCGCTGGCGCCCGGCTCGCGAGCCCAGGACGTAGCCGGCCGCGAAACCCACGGCCAACGACAGCTTCCACATGGTCGGATCCACCCTCTCCTGGCGGCCTCTGCCGCATTGCCCTACCCGTACGTCGGGACGGCGAACCGTCCGCGCCCCAGCATCCCCGGCCCCGTCGCCGGGCGCGCGCGGGGCACGCCGGGCGGCGATCCGGGGGCGATCCGGGAAAGCGATTGGCGGACCACCCCCCCGAGTGCGCTAATGTATGTCCCGCAGCGAGCGCCGAGGAGCCCGGGAGACCGGGGGCCGAGGCGGGAGCCGATCCCCCATAGCTCAATTGGCAGAGCAGCCGACTGTTAATCGGCAGGTTATTGGTTCGAGTCCAATTGGGGGAGCTCGGGAGAAGGCCCTCAGGGGTCCTGTTCCCGTCCGTGGTACGGAAGTTGGGTACCGCGATCCCGCATAGCTCAATTGGCAGAGCAGCCGACTGTTAATCGGCAGGTTATTGGTTCGAGTCCAATTGCGGGAGCTGCACCGGGCCTGCCCGGTGACTGCTCAGAGCGAAGGCCCCTCGGTCGACCGGGGGGCCTTCGTGTTGTCCCCGTCCGGCTCCGCGGCGTGACGTGCGCGACACCGCCCCCGGCGCCGGGGACGGTTCCCGGGTCAGGCGGTCGCCTTCCGGTAGAGCTCGGCGACCCGCTGGTCGAAGGTGACGCTGTACGAGGTGCCGGGGGTCTCCCCGCCCTCCTGGTAGCCGCCGATCACGCCGACCACCGCGCCGTTCGAGGTGACCCACGGGCTGCCGCTGGTGCCGTCGGTGTAGCCGCCGCAGTCGAAGCGCTCCTGGGTGGCGCTCTGCGAGCTGGTGCGGACGGCGCAGGTGATCGGCTCGTCGCTCTCGTTCGGGTAGCCGGTGACCGAGACGGACAGCCCGAAGCCCTGGCCGGTGCCGACCGGGTTGCCGCCGACCGCCTCCTCGACCTGCCGGCCGTCGACCGGGCCCACCGTGACGAAGGCCACGTCGTACTCGGGGTCGTCGCCGGCCGCCCAGCGCGGGTCGACGGTGATCGCCTGCACCGGCCAAGTCCCGTACGGGGTGGACCCGTTGCGGTAGCCGGGGGTGAACACCAGGCCGTCCAGCAGGCCGATCCGGCGGGTCTGCACGCAGTGCGCCGCGGTGACCAGCAGGTTGCCCCGGGGGCTGTGCACCACGCTCGCGGTGCAGGCCCGCGGTCCCTGCGCGGTGTGGATGGAGAGGGTGCCGATCCGGTCCCGGGCGGGGCTCCGCTGCGCGACCTCGGCGCGGGGCGCCGCGTCCTGCCCGCCGCAGGCGGTGCCGGCGGCCAGCAGCAGGGCGGCCAGCGCGACCGTTCGTGCCGTGTGCGCGGGCCGCGCCGGGCGGGAGGCCATCGGGGCTCCGTCTCGTCCTCGGGGCGGGCACCGGGGCCGTGCGTTCCGCCGTTCGTGAGGAAGATCTACCAGGCCGGGCCCGGCGGCGCCACCGCCGGGGTCCCGCCCGCCGCCCGGTCAGCCGGTGGCGCGGTCGTACAGCGCCTGGACGCGGTCGCCGAAGTAGCTGCTGTACGAGGTGTCCGGGCTGTTGCCGCCCTCCTGGTAGCCGCCGATCACGCCGACCACGGTGCCGGTCCTGGTGCTCGGGTCGAAGTCGGTGACCCAGGGGCTGCCGCTGGTGCCGCCGGTGTAGTCGGGGCAGTCGATCCGCAGCTGGGTGGGGCTCTGCTGGAGGGTGGTGTTGGAGCAGGTGATCGGGACGCCGCTGCTGCTCGGGTAGCCGGTGATCTTCACCGGGAGCCGGTAGCCGCGGTTGACGCCCAGTCGGTTGGCGCCGAGCACCTGCTGGACCTGCTGCCCGTTCTGGGCCTGGACGACCGCGAAGGCGACGTCCATGTCCGGGTCGGCGTGGTCGTTCCAGGCGTCGTCCACGGTGACGGCCAGCAGCGGCCAGACGCCGCTGGGGGTGTCGCCGTCGCGGTAGCCGGGGACGAAGACCAGGTCGCCGCGCCGGCCGAGCTTCGGGTCCCAGACGCAGTGGGCGGCGGTGACGACGAGGTTGAGCCCGGCGCTGTCGACCACGCTGGCGGTGCAGAAGTGGTCGCCGGTGGCGTTGCGGGTGAACACCGCGCCGACCAGGCCGTTGAGCACGGTGGGCTTGGCGGTGCGGGTGACGCCGGTGTGCCGGCCGGACGCGCCCTTGAACCGCTGCCGGTTCCAGCCGTGGCTGTTGACGGCGGCGGAGGTGGCGGCGCTGGGTGGTGCGGAGGTGACGGTCGGGGAGCTTCCGCCCGGCCGCGCCGCGGTGGTGCAGCCCGCCGCGGCCAGCACCAGTGCGAGCGCCGCGGCCGCCGCCCCCGTCCCACGTGTCGTCATCCGCCCAGGCTGCCCCGGACGGGTGCCCCGCCGCCACCCGGGCTGCGCCG
This sequence comes from Kitasatospora sp. NPDC056800, assembly GCF_042789775.1. NCBI lineage: Bacteria > Bacillati > Actinomycetota > Actinomycetes > Kitasatosporales > Streptomycetaceae > Kitasatospora > Kitasatospora sp. NPDC056800. The sequence continues at coordinate 5,825 of NZ_JBHUAL010000293.1, forward strand.
CCCGGGAGGGGCGCACCGTCGCGCACCCAGGTGCGCCCCCGGCGAGCATCACGGGTGATCGACCGGCTATGCTGCCCGGGACGGCCTCGCTGGGGCCGTCTGCTGCTGCCGTGTCGACGACCGGCGCGCGCGGCGAACCGGGGCGGTAGCTCAGCCGGTTAGAGCAGGGGACTCATAATCCCTTGGTCGTGGGTTCGAGTCCCACCCGCCCCACCTTCTCGATGTGCGACGAGTGTCGTGATGACCCTTCGCGGGCGGGCCGCCGAGCCGGGGCCCCGCCGCCTTTCCACCGCATGCGACGTCGCAGAGTCTAGGCCGCGGCCACCCTCCTTCCCCGTGTGGCGCGCCGGAATTCACCCGCCCGTGGGCATCGGCCCCGACCGTCCCCGACGGCTCTCCGCCGCCTTCTCCGCGGCCGTTCGCTCCTTTCTTCCCGTCACCGGACCCTGGCGCCGCACGCTCAAAAAGTGATATCACTTTGCCATCGGATGCGGATGCTCGCCGAAGGAGTCGCCCCATGACCACCCCGCCTTTCGCCGTCGAGGACGGTGCCGTCCTGGACCTCCCGGTCCCCAAGATCACCGAACGGGCCATCACCGGGGCGGCCGGCCTGCCGGTCCTCGGCGGCACGCTGCTCGGCCTGCTCGCCGGAGTCGGCTCGTTCGTCGCCGGCGCGGTCCAACTCTCCGGCGGCGGAAAGGGGTTGGGCATCGGGCTGATGGTCCTCGGGCCGGTGCTGCTGCTCGGCTCGGTGGTGCTGATGTGCGGGCTGACGGTGGTCTCGCCCGGACAGGCCCGGGTGGTCCAGCTGCTCGGGCGCTACCGGGGCACCGTCCGCGCCGAGGGCATGACCTGGCTGAACCCCTTCACCAGCCGGCGCCGGATATCCACCCGGATCCGCAACCACGAGACGGAGACCACCAAGGTCAACGACGCGGACGGCAACCCGATCGAGATGGCCGCCGTGGTGGTCTGGCAGGTCGAGGACACCGCGATGGCGGTCTTCGAGGTGGACGACTACGCCGACTTCGTCGCCATCCAGACCGAGACGGCCGTACGGCACATCGCCACCAGCTACCCGTACGACGCCCACCACGAGGGCCAGTTGTCGCTGCGCGACGGCGCGGACGAGATCGCCCGCAAGCTCTCCGCCGAGATCGCCGCCAGGGTCGCCGCGGCCGGAGTGCGGGTCATCGAGTCCCGGATCACCAGGCTCGCGTACGCTCCGGAGGTCGCCCAGGTGATGCTCCAGCGCCAGCAGGCCGGGGCCGTGGTGGCGGCGCGCAGGCTGATCGTCGAGGGCGCCGTCGGTATGGTCGAGGAGGCGCTGGACCGGCTCGCCGAACGCGATGTCGTGGAGCTGGACGAGGAGCGCAAGGCCGCCATGGTGAGCAACCTCCTGGTGGTGCTCTGCGGCGACCGCGGCACCCAGCCCGTCGTGAACACGGGCTCCCTCTACCAGTAAGGCGAGGCCTTGGCGACGGAACGGAAGAAGCTCCTGTTGCGACTGGACCCTTCAGTTCACGACGCGCTGGCCCGGTGGGCCGGGGACGAACTGCGCAGCACCAACGCCCAGATCGAGTTCCTGCTCCGCCGCGCCCTCACCGACGCCGGCCGGATGCCCGGCGGCGCGGCCCGGCTCCCCCGGCGCGGACGCCCGCCCAAGGAGAGCCCGCCCAAGGAGAGCCCGCCCGAGGAGAACCCGGAGAGCCGCCCGGAGAACCCGGAGAGTCCGCAGAGCGGTGGTTCCGCGGCGGACTGACCGCGGCGGGCCGGGCACCGACCGAACGACCGGAGAACGAGATGGACCTGCTCGCCAAACTGCCCAGCAAGCCGCCCGCCGACCTCCCCGTCAACCTGCCCGAGAAGCTGTACCTGCTCGCCTACGACCCGCGGCGCGGGCGGATCACCCGGCAGTCCACCCTCCACCTGGTGCTGCAGGCGGCGGCGCTGACCGAACTGCTGCGCCGCGGACTGGTGCGCGAGGAGGGCCGGACGGCCGTCGCGAGGGTCCGGGACTCCGCCGCCTCGGCCGGCCTCGACCCGTACAGCGCCCACCTGCTGGGCCGGATCCAGGAGAAGCGGCCGCACAGCTGGAGCTGGTGGATCGGCCGCGCCCCCAGCGTCGGGCGCGACCAGCCGGCCCGGCGGATCCGGGAGGGCCTGGCGGAGGCGGGCTGGATCGGCCTCCAGCAGGGCCGGGCGGCCGGGGTGTTCCCGGTCACCCGGGTCACCCTGGACGGGCCCGAGGTGCGCGCGGCGCTGGCGGCCTCCGTCACCGCCGCGCTGAAGGGCCCGCTCAGCCGGGTGGACCCGGCCGACGCGGCGCTGGTGGCCCTGGTCGCCGCGGGGCGGCTGCGCACGGTGCTGGATCCCAAGCAGCGTCGGGAGCACCGCGGCCGGATCGAGAAGCTGTACCCGGCGGCCGGCCCGGTCCCGAAGGCGCTCGGCTCGGCCCTCGCCTGGCGCCAGGCGAGCCACACGGCGGAGATCGCCGTCCTGGGCTGACGGGCCGTCCACGGGGGGGGGGGCCCCGCCCCCGGCGCGGGGCCCCCCCGGTCGCAGGAAAACAAAACCC
>NZ_JBHUAL010000294.1:0-8358 GCF_042789775.1 Kitasatospora sp. NPDC056800
ATTTCCCCCACCAACACCCCCCCCCCCCCGCGGACCCCCCCCCCCCGCCCCCGGGGGGGGGGCGCTGGGGCGCCCGCGGGGGGCCCGGGGGGCCCCCCCCCGGGGGCGGGGTGCGGCGTCAGTGCGCGGCCGGGACGGCCGGGGCGGTGGTGCCGGCCGGGACGGCGGCACCGGTGGCCGGCGCGCCCGGGGTGGTGGCGCCGGGGGCCGGAGCGGTGGCACCGGGGGTGGCCGCACCGGGGGTGGTGGTCTTGGCCGGGGTCGCGGTCGGCGACGGGGTCGGACCGAAGCCCTTGTACAGGCCGCGGCCGTCTGCGCCCGAGTCCGGGCTCACGGCGGCCTGGGCCTCGACCTTCTGGCCGTCCTTGAAGGTGAACACGGTCGGGGCGAAGCCGCCGACGTGGACGGTCGCGGAGGCGGCGGTGGCGGACGGGTTGCCCTGGCCGCCGATCACCACCGCGCCGCGGGCCGGGACGACGATGCCGGACAGCGGAGCGCCGGCGGCGTCCGCGAAGGTGGTGGCGGCACCGCCGACGGTGACGGACTGGAGCTCGGCCGGGGCGTCCGCGGTGTTCGCGATGTTCACGACCACGTTGGCGGGACCGGTGTGGTCGCCCGAGGCGCCCTCCCCGGTGACGACCACGATGTTGTTCAGCCGGAGGTTCGTTCCGAGGGTCGCCGCCGCGTTGTCCGGCTTGATCTGCAGGGTGTCCGGCGTGTTGCCGGCGGCGCAGGAGGACAGCGAGGCGATGGCGATGGCGGCGAGGGCGGCGATGCTGCCGCGTCGAAGGCTGCGGCTCACGGCGGCGGCTTCTCCCTAGGTCACGTGTCGGGTGGTCAGGTCTCAGATTATCGACCTCGCTTATGCGCTCCTCACGGGGTGGTCCCCGTGTCGCACTCCCGGGGGCCGCCGGGGGCCGTCCGGCCGTACGCCGGGGGTGCGTCCGGCGGTACGTCGACATGTCCGGGTCACGCGGAGGACAAGGTTCGACCAAGATCGAATAACGATTCGGCCGCGACTCGAAAAGGGGTGAAAGCTCAAGATCCAATCATGGTTGCGGGGGTGTTGCGCAAGGGTTTCGTCGAACCCCGGAACCGCCTCCGACCTGCGGGAAGCCCCTCTCGAACACCGGTCGCAGCACGTCATGGGGGTCCTTGTCAAGCCCCGAGACCGGCCCTGACCTGCGAAAACGCCCTTCGGGTGGGCCGAGAAGCGTGTTATTCTGGAAAGCCACGGAAGGGGTCCTGTCACATGACGTTCAAGGTTGGCGACACGGTGGTCTACCCCCATCACGGGGCCGCGCTGATCGAGGCCATCGAAACTCGCCAGATCAAAGGTGTGGACAAGACCTACCTGGTGCTCAAGGTGCAGCAGGGAGACCTGACGCTCCGCGTGCCCGCCGAGAACGCGGAGTTCGTCGGTGTGCGCGATGTAGTCGGCCAGGAGGGTCTGGACCGGGTCTTCGAGGTGCTGCGGGCACCGTACACGGAAGAGCCGACCAACTGGTCCCGTCGCTACAAGGCGAACCTGGAGAAGCTCGCCTCGGGTGATGTCATCAAGGTCGCCGAGGTCGTCCGCGACCTGTGGCGCCGCGAGCGCGAGCGCGGCCTCTCGGCCGGCGAGAAGCGGATGCTCGCGAAGGCGCGCCAGATCCTCGTCAGCGAGCTCGCGCTGGCGGAGAACACCAACGAGGACAAGGCGGAGACGCTGCTCGACGAGGTCCTCGCCTCGTAGCGCGCCACCGCAGTGCGGTCGGGCTGCCGCCCAACGCTCACAGCGCCCGGTGCCGGCGCGCCACTCCTCGGACGAACCGTCCGGGAGTGGTGCAGTGGCACTCCGGGCGCTGAGGCATGTCCGGACCACGCCACCCGCCCGAGCCGGCCCAGGCCTGCAAGACCGTTTCCGCACCCGTTCTTGCGCGGAACCGTTGCGCGGAACTTGCGGAGCTGTGCGGCGGACGGTGGACCGTGGTTCTTCGGAAGGGGCCCGGTGCGCCCGCCGGGCACGCCATGGCCATACCCACTTCGCCGAAGGAGTGAAACCTGAACGCGTCAGGAGCAGTCGCAGCAGCAGTGGTGCCCGCCGCCGGACGGGGTGAGCGGCTGGGGCCCGGGGCCCCGAAGGCCCTGCGGGAACTGGGGGGCGTGCCGCTCCTGGTGCACGCCGTCCGGGCCCTGGCCCGCAGCCGGGCGGTCGGCCTGGTCGTGGTCGCCGCGCCCGCCGACGGGGTGGCCGAGGTGGTCGCCCTGCTGGACAGCCACGGGCTGGACGACAAGGACATCCGGGTGGTGGCCGGCGGGGCGACCCGCCAGGAGTCGGTCCGGCTGGGCCTGGCCGCGATCCCGGACGAGGTCGGGATCGTGCTGGTGCACGACGCGGCCCGCCCGCTGGTCCCGGTCGAGGTGGTGGACGCCGTCGCGGCCGCCGTCCGGGCCGGGGCGCGGGCGGTGGTGCCCGCGGTGCCGCTGGCCGACACGGTGAAGCGGGTCGAGCCGAACCCGGGCGGCCCCGAGCCGGTGCTCGACACGCCCGAGCGCGCCACCCTGCGCGCGGTGCAGACCCCGCAGGGCTTCGACCGCGCCACCCTGGTCGAGGTGCACGCCAAGGCGCTGGCCGAGGAGAGCGCGGGCACCGCCGACGCGCCCCCGGTCACCGACGACGCCGGGCTGGTGGAGCGCTACGGCGGCCGGGTCGTCGTGGTGCCCGGCCACGAGGAGGCGTTCAAGGTCACCCGTCCACTGGACCTCGTGCTCGCCGAGGCCGTACTCGCCCGCAGGAGGGCCGCCGATGCCTACTGACCCGCAGACCCCCGTGATCCCCCGCGTGGGGATCGGCACCGACGTGCACGCCTTCGAGGCCGGCCGCCCGCTCCGGGTGGCCGGGCTGGACTGGCCGGACGCCGAGGTCGGCCTCTCCGGGCACTCGGACGCCGACGTCGCCGCGCACGCCGCCTGCGACGCGCTGTTCTCGGCCGCCGGGATCGGCGACCTGGGCGCCCACTTCGGCACCGACCGCCCGGAGTGGGCCGGCGCGTCCGGGGCGAAGCTGCTCGGCGAGGCGGCCCGGCTGGTCCGCGAGGCGGGCTTCGAGATCGGCAACGTGGCGGTCCAGGTGATCGGCGTGCGGCCGAAGATCGGCAAGCGGCGGGCCGAGGCGCAGGCCGCGCTGTCCGAGGCGGTCGGCGCCCCGGTGTCCGTCTCCGGCACCACCACCGACGGGCTGGGGCTGACCGGCCGGGCCGAGGGCCTGGCCGCGATCGCCACCGCCCTGGTGTACGAACGGCGTTGAGCCGGTCGCGGTGAGCGGTCGGGAACAACCCGGACCTGACGGGTGTTCACCGGGTGTTCCCGGGGCCCGAGTCGCTAGTGTTCGGCTCGGGCCCGGACGGGGCTTCCGCTCGGGCCGAACGCCGACGTGAAGGGGTTTCCGATGGGTGTCGAACTTGCGGACAAGGTCAAGGAACTGCTCGACAGCACGAGCTTCGCCGTGGTCTCCACCATCCAGCCCGACGGGGGCCCGCAGGCCTCCGTGGTCTGGGTCAAGCGGGACGGCGACGACATCCTGTTCTCCACCGTCGAGGGCCGCCGGAAGCACCTCAACCTGGTCAGGGACCCGAGGGTGTCCCTCGTCATCAACGACAAGGACAACCCGTACGAGTACTTCGAGGCGCGCGGCGAGGCGACGCTGACCACCGAGGGCGGCCGGGAGCTGATCGACGAGCTGTCCCGCAAGTACCTGGGCAAGGACTACACCTTCGACGGCCCGGAGGCGGTCCGGGTGGTCGTCCGGATCTCCCCGGACAAGGTGCTCGGCAACATCTGAGTCCCGTCCGCGTCCCGCCGTTTCCCCGGGATCACGCCCCCGTTGTCCCGGGGAATGTGGCGGGGCACCCCCCGGTGCCCACTACGCTTGACGCTGTGAGCATTCGTCTGTACGACACCAGCACCCGCCAGGTACGCGACTTCGTCCCGCTTGTACCGGGTTGTGTCTCGATCTACCTGTGCGGCGCTACCGTTCAGTCGGCGCCACACATCGGGCACATCCGGTCGTACCTCAACTTCGACCTCATGCAGCGGTGGTTCGCCTACCGCGGCTACCAGGTGACCTTCGCCCGGAACGTCACCGACATCGACGACAAGATCATCGCCAAGGAGCGCGAGCTCGGCACGCCGTGGTGGCAGATCGCCTACGAGAACGAGCGCGCCTTCAACGACGGCTACGACGCGCTCGGCTGCCTGCGGCCGACGGTCGAGCCGCGGGCCACCGGGCACATCCCCGAGATGATCGCGATGATGCAGGGGCTCATCGAGAAGGGCCACGCCTACGCGGCCGACGGCAACGTCTACTTCGACGTGCGGTCGTACCCCGACTACCTGGCGCTCTCCAACCAGAAGCTGGACGACCTGCGCCAGCCCGAGGGCGAGGGCGAGACCGGCAAGCGGGACCAGCGCGACTTCGCGATGTGGAAGGCCGCCAAGCCGGGCGAGCCGAGCTGGGAGACCCCGTGGGGCCGCGGCCGTCCGGGCTGGCACCTGGAGTGCTCGGCGATGGCCCACAAGTACCTGGGCGCGGCCTTCGACATCCACGGCGGCGGGCTGGACCTGATCTTCCCGCACCACGAGAACGAGATCGCCCAGTCCAAGGCCTACGGCGACGACTTCGCCGGCTTCTGGGTGCACAACGCCTGGGTCACGATGGCCGGCGAGAAGATGAGCAAGTCGCTGGGCAACTCGGTGCTGGTCTCCGAGATGGTCCGGGCGTGGCGGCCGATCGTGCTCCGCTACTACCTGGCGGCCCCGCACTACCGCTCGATGATCGAGTACAGCGAGGAGTCGCTGCGCGAGGCCGAGGCCGGCTTCGGCCGGATCGAGGGCTTCATCCAGCGCGCCGTCGAGCGCTGCGGCACGGTCGACGCGGCGCCCGAGGTGCCGCCGGCCTTCGCCGAGGCGATGGACGACGACTTCGGCGTGCCGCAGGCGCTGGCCGTCGTGCACACCGCCGTCCGCCAGGGCAACAGCGCCCTGAACGCGGACGACAAGGAGAGCGTGGTGGCGCGACTGGCCGAGGTCCGTGCGATGCTCGGTGTACTGGGCCTCGACCCGCTCGACCCGCACTGGGCCGGGACGGAGCGCGGCGAGGACCTCCACGGAGTGGTCGACTCGTTGGTCCGTCTGGTCCTGGACCAGCGGCAGGCCGCGCGCGAGCGCAAGGACTTCGCCACCGCGGACGCCATCCGCGACCAGCTCGGCCTCGCCGGGCTGGCCATCGAGGACACCCCGTCCGGCCCGCGCTGGACGATCAACAGCCAGTAACCCCATCCGACGATCGGGGTGATGGGTGGGCCGTACCGGACCGGTGCGGCCCTCCCGCATGACGTAGCGCATGCCGTCGGCCGCCACCGGGCAGACCGGGACGGCCGGGGCATGCCGGACAGACAGGAAGTACAGCCATGGCCGGCAACAGTGCACGCAGGAACCGTCGCAACCCCGGATCGAAGAAGGGCGCGTCTGTCGGTACCGGCGGCCACAGCCGGAAGGCGCTCCAGGGCAAGGGCCCGACGCCGCCCGGTGCGGAGCGCAAGGGCCACCCGAAGCAGCGCGCCGCCAACGCCGCGATCAAGCGCGAGCGGGACGCCAAGGCCCGGGCCGGCATGCGCCGGGCCGGCGGCGGCGGCCGCGGTGGCCGCGGTGGCGCGGGCAGCGCCGAGCTGGTCTTCGGCCGCAACTCGGTGGTCGAGGCCCTGCAGGGCGACGTCCCGGCCAACGCGCTGTACGTCCAGCAGTTCATCGACACCGACGACCGGGTCCGCGACGCCTTCCAGGCCGCCAACGACCGCGGCATCCCGCTGATGGAGGCCCCGCGGCCCCAGCTGGACCAGATGACCGGCGGGATGAACCACCAGGGCCTGGTGCTCCAGGTGCCGCCGTACGAGTACGCGCACCCCGACGACCTGCTGGTCGACGCCGCCGACGCCGGCCAGGACGCGCTGATCATCGCGCTGGACGGCGTGACCGACTCGCGCAACCTGGGCGCCGTGGTCCGCTCGGCCGCCGCCTTCGGCGCGCACGGCGTGGTCATCCCCGAGCGCCGCGCGGCCGGCATGACCGCCGGTGCCTGGAAGACCTCCTCCGGCGCCGCGGCCCGGCTGCCCGTCGCCCGGGCCACCAACATGACCCGCACCCTGGAGGCCTACCAGAAGGCCGGTCTGATGGTGGTCGGCCTGGCCGCCGACGGCGAGGCCGAGATCGGCGACCTGGAGCTGCTGACCGGTCCGGTCGTGATCGTCGCGGGCAGCGAGGGCAAGGGCCTGTCCCGGCTGGTCTCGGAGACCTGCGACATGCGGGTCCGGATCCCGATGTCCGGCCTGACCGAGTCGCTGAACGCCGGTGTCGCGGCGGGCATCGTGCTGTACGAGGCCGCGCGACTGCGCGCCAAGCGCTGAGCACGGCCGGGTCGCGGCGCGCAGGAGATCTTCCGAATTCCCCGCAATCCGAGTGAAGGCGATCGGGCCCCGACCGGGCCCGATCGCTTTTTTCATGATCACTTCAAGTGTGCGCCGGACATCCACCCGGGAGAGTGTCCTAAGCGGGCGTCACCCGGTTAGACGGGCGTGGACACCAGAACACCTCGGCGCCCCCTGTTCGGCGACGGCAGCACCGGGATAGACGCGGGCCCCGGCCTCAACACCGTCAAGGTGGAGTCGGACCCTTCGCGGCTCAGCAGCACCCAGGCGAGCTTCCGGCTCCGGCTCGGCGGCCCGGTGGCGCCGCTGATCGATGCCCCGGCCGGACTGCTGTCCACCGGTGCCGCATTCGGCGACCCGTACGCCAACCAGGGCCTGATCCGCCGTCCGCTGGTCACCCCGCAGGTCGTCGTGCCCTCCTCCGCCGTCCCGGCGCTGGCCGGGGCCGGGGCCGGCGGCGCGCCGCGCCGCAAGGGCCGGGTCACCGCCGTCACCTGGACCGGCCAGGCGCCCCCCGGGGACCTCGCGGCCACCCGGCTGCTGGAGGCGGTGCGCCCCGGCGGCACCCCGGTCGGCGGTGTCCGCCTGATCGAGGCGGACACCCAGGCGCTCCCCTCCCTCGCGGGCGCCCGCACCCTCCCGCGCCAGCCCCGCGAGGGCGCCGGCACCGCCACCGACGCGGGCGTCGGCCCGGTCGGCGAGCCGCACGGCTGGACCCCGAGCGGCGAACTGCCCGAGGTCTCCGCCGTCGACGCCGCGGGCAGGCAGCCCTGGTACCCGGGCCGCCGGGTCGACCTCGGCCTGGTGCTGCTGCCGCTGCGCGCCGTCCTCGGCTCGCTCTCCGTCTACGCCGGGTTCAGCAAGCTCTGCGACCCGGTGTACTTCGACGGCGGCGAGCGCGGCTCGATGATGCGCTGGCTCTCCTCGCTGCACCCCTGGAAGGTCGCCGAACCGCTGCTGGCCTTCGCCATGGCGCACCCGGTGGGCGCCGGCCTGGTGGTGTCGTTCACCCAGATCGTGGTCGGCGTGCTGACCGTCCTCGGCCTCTGGCAGCGGCTCGCCGCCGGCGCCGCGATGGCGCTCTCCGCCGCGCTGCTGTTCACCGTCAGCTGGCGGGCCGTCCCGGTCTACGACACCCCGGACCTGATCTTCCTCGCGGCGTGGAGCCCGCTGCTGATCGCCGGGGCGCCGTTCGCCTCGCTGGACGGGCGGCTCAGCCTGGAGGCCTGGCGCCGGTACGGCGCGGACGCGCCCGGGGCGCTGCGCCGCCGGGTGCTGCGCCGCGGCACCGTGGTCACCACGGTCGTCGTCGGCCTGACCCTGCTGCTCGGCTCGATGCTCGGCGCCGCCGTCCGTACCGGCGCCCGGGCGCACCAGGCGCCGGACCGTCCGGCCACCGACTACGGCACCCCGGTCTGGCCGTCCGGCAGCCCGTCCGGCGCCCCCGGCGGCAAGGGCACGTCCACCACGCCCCAACCCGCCGCCCCGCACCCGGCCACCCCGACGCCGAGCGCGACCACCCCGGCCGCCACGCCGTCCACCAAGCCGGCCACCCCGACGCCGAGCGGCAAGGCGCACTCGGGCAAGCCGGAGGCCGGGTCGGGCTCCTCCCCGGCCGCGCCCGCCCCGTCCGGCGGCTCCGGCGGCACCGCCCCCGCCTCGCGCGGCACCCCGGGCACCGGCGGCTCGGGGCCGGCGGCCAAGTCCAGCCCGAGCTCCGGCGGGCTGCTCGGCGGGGTGCTGGGTAGCGCGCCGCTGGCCGACCTCTCCGGCGGCCGGACCTCCCACCCGGGGGTGCCGACCGCGACCTGAGGCCCTCGTGACGGCGGTGGGGCGGGGGCGTCGCGGGGGGCACCCCGCGCATTCGTGTAGGGGGGCGGGCGTAAGGGTCGCG
>NZ_JBHUAL010000295.1:0-8346 GCF_042789775.1 Kitasatospora sp. NPDC056800
CGGGTGGCCTTCTTCACCGGGGCCGGAGCCTCGGTGGCCTCGGCGGCCGGGGCGGCGGCCTCGACGGCCTCCGCCTTCGGCTTGCGGGCCCGGGTGGCCTTCTTGGCCGGGGCCGGAGCCTCGACGACCGCCTCGGCGACCGGAGCCGCCTCGACGACCGGGGCGGCGGTCTCGACGGCCTCCGCCTTCGGCTTGCGGGTCCGGGTGCGGGTGGCCTTCTTCGCCGGGGCCGGAGCCTCCGCGATCGCCTCGACGGCGGCCTCGACGACCGCCACGGCCTCGGCCACGACGGCCTCGGCGACCGGAGTCGCCTCGACCGCCTCGACCGCCACGACGGCCTCGGCAGCGGCGGCACCGCCGCGCGAGCGGCGGCGGCGACGGCGCGGCGCGGCCTCGCCCTCGGCGCCCTCGACGGCCGGAGCCGCCGCGGCGGCCTCGGTCACGCCGGCAGCGGCCTCGCCCTCGGTGCCGACCGCCGCGCCCCGACGGGTGCGGCGGCGCTCACGGTTGCGGCGCGGCTTCTGCTCCTCGGCCTCGGCCGCGCCGGAGCCCGGACGGTCGGAGCCGGAGCCGGCGCCCGGACGGTCCGAGCCGCCCTGGCCGCCGCGCCCACCGCGACCGCCGCGGGGCGCGCGGGCACCGCGTCCACCGGTCTCGCCGAGGTCCTCGACCTCCTCCGCGTTCAACCCGGCGCGGGTGCGCTCCGAGCGCGGCAGGATGCCCTTGGTGCCCGGCGCGATCTTCAGCAGCTCGTACAGGTGCGCCGAGGTGGAGTAGGTCTCCTCCGGGTCGTTGAACGACAGGTCCAGCGCCTTGTTGATGAGCTGCCAGCGCGGGATGTCGTCCCAGTCGACCAGGGTGACGGCGGTGCCGGAGGCGCCGGCCCGGCCGGTGCGGCCGATCCGGTGGAGGTAGGTCTTCTCGTCCTCGGGGCACTGGTAGTTGATGACGTGGGTGACGCCCTCGACGTCGATGCCGCGGGCCGCGACGTCGGTGCAGACCAGCACGTCGACCTTGCCGTTGCGGAAGGCCCGCAGGGCCTGCTCGCGGGCGCCCTGGCCGAGGTCGCCGTGGACCGCGCCGGCCGCGAAGCCGCGCTGGGTCAGCTGGTCGGAGACGTCGGCGGCGGTGCGCTTGGTGCGGCAGAAGATCATCGCCAGCCCGCGGCCGTCGGCCTGCAGGATGCGCGAGACCATCTCGACCTTGTCCAGCGAGTGCGCACGGAAGATGTGCTGCTCGATGTTGGCGACGGTCGCGCCGGTGTCGTCCGGGGCGGCGGCCCGGATGTGGGTCGGCTGGCTCATGTACCGGCGGGCGAGGCTGATGACCTGGCCCGGCATGGTGGCCGAGAACAGCAGGGTCTGCCGCTTGGCCGGCAGCATGGTGATGATCTTCTCGACGTCGGGCAGGAAGCCCAGGTCGAGCATCTCGTCGGCCTCGTCCAGGACCAGCGCGCGGACCTTCGACAGGTTCAGCTTCTTCTGCCCGGCGAGGTCCAGCAGACGGCCCGGGGTGCCGACGACGATGTCGACGCCCTTGTTGAGCGCCTCGACCTGCGGCTCGTACGCCCGGCCGCCGTAGACCGCGAGCACGCGGACGTTGCGGACCTTGCCGGCGGTCTGGAGGTCGTTGGTGACCTGGGTGCAGAGCTCGCGCGTCGGGACGACGATCAGCGCCTGCGGGAAGTCGGAGAGCTGCTCCTCGGTCGCCCGGCCCGCGTCCACGTCGGCGCGCACGATGGCCCGCTCGATCAGCGGGAGGCCGAAGCCGAGGGTCTTGCCGGTGCCGGTCTTGGCCTGGCCGATGACGTCGTGGCCGGTCAGCGCGACCGGGAGGGTCATCTCCTGGATGGGGAAGGGGTGGACGATGCCGACGGACTCGAGTGCCTCGGCGGTCTCCGGGAGGATCCCCAGGTCCCGGAAGGTCGTCTTGATGGGTTCAGCGGTGGTGGACAGGGTGCTGCCTCTTCCGTTTTCGAAAGGGCCGAGAGCGAGCGGCGGGCGGGCAGCCGCGCGGCTGTCTACGGGCCTGGACGGCCCTGGTACAGCTGCGCGGACGCACAACCGCGCCGGTCCCTGCGGCCGGCCGGTGCGCGCTGCCCGGTGCGGGGCGCGTCGCCGGCGGCGTCGGGGAGGATTCCCGTGAGGGACCTGCGCGGGACCTCCGCCTCGGGGCGTGGTCTCGGCGGCCCTCGCTCGGCCACTGATGCGGTGCCAAGGCTTGAGGTCCAAGCCATGGTCGGAGCCGATCGGCTCTCCGACCGGGCATCCGCGTACGTGAGTACCCGTGCCACCGGTGCGGACACGTCCGGTTGGACGGTGCCGCTACGGAGGGTTCGCGCGGGGTACCGAGACGGCGGTGACACCATGCGAACACGACGGGCTCCGTACCACCATACAGTCAGGCGACGACTCGAACACGTGACGCGTCTGACATTGCCCCCGGCAACTGCCACCGGAGCGGCCGGTCCGGGCGGTCACCCGGGCGTGCCTGGTGGTGGGGCGGACAGGCGGGCGGGACTAAAGTTGCGGGTCATGGAGACCCATGGTGAGACGCAGGACGCGGCGGCCGGCTCGATCGGGGACTGGGCCGCGTGCTCGGCCGACCCCGGCTACCGGGCGGCGGTGCTCGACCTGCTCGGCGCGCTCGCGTACGGCGAGCTGAGCGCCTTCGAGCGGCTCGCCGAGGACGCCAAGCTGGCGCCCGACCTCGCCGACAAGGCGGCGTTGGCCCGGATGGCCTCCGCCGAGTTCCAGCACTACCAGCGGCTGCACGACCGGCTCGCCGAGGTCGGCGCCGACCCGCAGGAGGCGATGCGGCCGTTCGTCGAGCCGCTGGAGCTGTTCCACCGGATGACGGCGCCCTCGGACTGGCTGGAGGGCCTGGTCAAGGCCTACGTCGGCGACGCCATCGCGACCGACTTCTACCGCGAGGTGGCCGTCCGGCTGGACGACGACACCCGCGACCTGGTGCTGAGCGTCATGTCCGACACCGGCCACGCCCAGTTCGCCGTCGACAAGGTCCGCCAGGCGATCGAGGCCGACCCGCGGGCCGGCGGCCGGCTCGCCCTGTGGGGCCGGCGGCTGATGGGCGAGGCGCTCAGCCAGGCCCAGCGGGTGGTCGCCGAGCGCGACGCGCTGTCCAACCTGCTGGTCGGCGGCGTCCAGGTGCAGGGCTTCGACCTGGTCGAGGTCGGCAAGATGTTCAACCGGATCACCGAGGCGCACACCAAGCGGATGGCCGCCCTCGGCCTGGCCTCCTAGCGGCCCGCGACCTACCGGGGGTTCTCAGGCCGCCCGGTGCCGCCGCGCCGCGCGGTGGGTGCCGGGCCGGTGCGGGTGGTGCCGGTGGGCCGGGGCGCGCCCCGCGGCGAGGTCCGGCCGGGCCAGCAGCGAGGTGAGCACGCCCGAGGCCACCGCCGCGGCCGCGACGGACACCGCGGGCTGGCGGCCGTCCACGCTGAAGTGCGCGACCACCCCGCCGACCAGCGCCGCCGCCAGCGCGGTGCCCAGGACCAGGGCCCGGGCGGCCCGGAAGTACGCCGGCCGGGCCAGCAGGGCCGTGCCGCCCGTGACCAGGCCGACGAGGGCGAAGACGATCGACTCGACCAGCAAGGCTGCCTCCCGGGGGGACGGGCGTGCGGCACCGGCGCCGCACCCTCGCCGTACCCCGCCCCACCCGCTCGTACACGCGACGCAGCCCCACGGGCCACAGCGCCCCCGGACACGACGGTGCCCCGCTCCCTCGCGGGAACGGGGCACCGGACGATGCTGTGCTGCGGCACCTCAGGCGGTGCCGAAACCGACCTTGCGGGCGGCCGACTCGCCGATCTCCACGTACGCCAGGCGCTCGGCCGGGACGATGATGCGACGGCCGTGCTCGTCGGACAGCGCGAAGATCTTCTCCGAGCCCTCCAGCGCCTTCGCGACCGCGCTCTGGACCTCATCGGCAGTCTGCGAGCTCTCGATCACGATCTCGCGGGGCGCGTTCTGCACGCCGATCTTGACCTCCACGGCTTCCGTCCCTCCGGGGTTGCAGCCTCCACGCACGGGCACCGGACCGCCTGGGACAAGCGTTCGCGGCGACCGTGCCGTACGGCTTCACCATAGAGCACCGGATCCCCGGCCCGGCGAAGGTCGGCGGATCAGCCCTGGTGGGCGGTGCCCTCGCCGGACTGCTCGCCCGGGTGCATCGGGAAGCCCTTCAGACCGCGCCAGGACAGGCTGGCGACCAGCCGGACCGCCTCGTCGCGGGGGATCGCCAGGCCCTGCGACAGCCAGTACCGGGCGGTGATCTGGGCCAGGCCGCAGACCCCGGCGGCGAGCAGCTTGGACTCCGCCTCCGGCAGGTCGGTGTCCTCCTGGATCACCTTGCTGACGAGCGTCGCGCTCGCCTCGGAGGCCCGCTCGACCCGCTCGCGCACGGCCGGCTCGTTGGTCAGGTCCGACTCGAAGACCAGCCGGAAGGCGCCGGACTCGCTGGAGACGTAGTTGAAGTACGCCTCCATGGTGTTGGCCACCCGCTGCTTGTTGTCGGTGGTCGCCGACAGCGCCTCGCGGGTCGACTCGACCAGGGCGTCGCAGTGCTTGTCCAGCAGCGCCAGGTACAGCTCCAGCTTCCCGGGGAAGTGCTGGTAGAGCACCGGCTTGCTCACCCCGGCGCGGTCGGCGATGTCGTCCATGGCGGCCGCGTGGTAGCCCTGCGCGACGAACACCTCCTGGGCGGCACCGAGCAGTTGTTCACGGCGGGCGCTTCGCGGCAGGCGGGCACCGCGCGGGCGCTCCTGCGCCTCCTGGATGGCCGTCACGGCGCTCCTCACTTCGGGGTCTGTTCGCGGCTGGCAAGATGGCCGATTCTACTTTTCGGTAACCGCGTCCGCGTTCGGCGAAGGCGAGAAAAGACGATCGGCCTGGTTGTCAGGAGCCCACAATACGGCGCTGACCTCGGCCTCGGCAGTGGTGGAACGGAGGCGGCCGGCGGCCGGACCACCCCGGGGTTCCCGGGGCGGGCTCACTACCATCGTCCACCATGAGCAGCGCTGAGCAGCAGGTACGTACGGTCGAGGTCCCCGGCGCGGTGCTCGCGGTGCACCGTCCCGCCGTCGACGGCGCCGCCGACGGGCGCGAGCCCGGGCTCTTCGTGCACGGCCTCGGCGGCTCGGCCGCCAACTGGGAGGCCCTGATGGACCGGCTCGGCGGGCAGGTCGACGGCGAGGCCGTGGACCTGCCCGGCTTCGGCCGCTCCCACCCGCCCACCGACGGCAACCTCACCGTCTCCGGCCACGTCCGCGCGGTGATCGGCTACCTGGAGGCCTCCGGCCGCGGCCCGGTCCACCTGTTCGGCAACTCGCTGGGCGGCGCGGTCGCCGTCCGGCTGGCGGCGCTGCGCCCGGACCTGGTGCGCAGCCTCACCCTGGTCTCCCCGGCTCTGCCCGAGCTGCCCCCGCAGCACTCCGCCTGGCCGACCGCCCTGCTCGCGGTGCCCGGGGTGCCCGCGGTGCTGCGCCGGCTGTCCGCGGGCGGGCGCGACGCCGAGGCGGCCACCGAGGACCTGCTGCGGCTGGTCTACGGCGACCCGGGCAGTCTGAGCCCGGCGGCCCGGGCCGAGGCGGTGGCCGAGTACCGGCGCCGGCTGGAGGTGCCGCACGCGATGCAGGCGCTGGTCGGCTCGGCCCGCGGCATCGTCTCGGCGTACACCGAGCGCGGCGACCAGGCGCTGTGGCGGCAGGCCGAGCGGGTCGAGGCGCCGGTGCTGCTGGTGTACGGGCTGCGCGACAAGCTGGTCTCCTACCGCTCGGCCCGCCGCGCCTGCGCGGCCTTCCCGGACGCCCGGCTGCTGGTGCTGCCGGAGTCCGGGCACGTGGCGATGATGGAGCACCCCGACGAGGTCGCCCGCGCGGTGCGGGAGCTGATCGCGCACACCGCCGGCTGAGCGCGGACCACGGCCCGGGCGCACACGGCGGGCCGGGCGCGGACCAGGGGCTGAGCACGTGCCGTGGCGGGCCGACCGCGCGCCCGGGCGGGGCCGCGCGGGCGGCCGCGCATACCGCCCGGTAACGCCCTGGTCCCGGTCGAGGTCACGTCGGTTCACTCGATCAGGTGGCAGGCAGGCATGTGACCGATGGATCGGCCCGGGCCGGTCCTACCTTTCTGCTGTCGGACCGAACAGGTGTGGGGGAGTCGCGACCGCCGGAGGAACCGGAGGGCGGTCGCGGCCGAGGTCCCGGCGGGTCGGGCCCGACCGCCGGAGCGGGTGCCCGGGGGAACGGAACGCGGCGCGTCCGCGACCGGGCCGCCGGCGGGCCGCCCGGAGGCACCGCGGCGCCGGCCCCGGCCGACCGGACTCCCCGGCCCCGACCGTCCCCGCCGCCGTACGGGGGCACCCCGGGCCACTGCCCGGGCCGCCCGGGCACCCGTCGGTCCGTCCGTGGTCCCGCCCAGCGAACCCGCTCTGCCCCGGAGGTCTCCCGTGCGCGTTGCCCTGCTCACCGAGGGTGCCCGTCCGCATCCCCGCCGTGGTACCGGAGGCTGGTGCGACCGGCTCGCCGAGGGCCTGCCGGAGCACGGGTTCGAGCGGTACCTGCTCACCGGCCCGGAACAGCCGGGCACGGCGGAGCGGCTGTCGCCCGCCTGGCGCGGCGCGTACGAGCTGGCGCTGTGGGGGCGCCGGCCGGGCGGCCGGGCACCGCGCGCGCCGCGCAGACGCCGGTACGCCGGGGCGTACGAACAGCTGGTGCGGGCCCTGGTGCTGCCCGGGGAGAGAGCGGGCTTCGGGCCGGGGCTGTACCGGCTCGCCGCGCTCGCCCGGGAGGACGGCACGCTGCCCGCCTTCCTGGCCTCCGCGCACGCCCGCCGGCTGCTGGAGCGGACCTGGCGGCTGCCCGGCGCGGACACCTCGGCCGGGCAGCCGCTGGTCTGCGACGTGCTGGTCGCGGCGGACCTGCTGGAACAGTGCCTGCGCCCGCTGTCCGCGCCCTGGTACGGCACCGGCCCCGGCGGCCTCGGCGCGGTCGACCTGTGCCACGTGGTCGGCGGCGGCCCGGCCGCGCTGCCCGCCCTGGTGGCCCGGCACCTGCACGGGGTGCCGTTCGTGGTCACCGAGCACGGACTGCACCTGCGCGAGCAGTACCTCGGCTACCGCGAGGCGCCGTACCGGTGGCCGGTCCGCGCCCTGCTGCTGTCCTTCTTCCGGGCGCTCACCGAGGAGACGTACCGGCGGGCCGCGATACTCACCCCGGGCAGCGCCCACGACCAGCAGTGGCAGCGCCGCTGCGGGGCCGATCCGGCGCGCACCCGGGTGGTGTACGAGGGCACCCCGGCGGTGGACCGCCCGGCCGCCGGGCCGGAACCCGCGGCGCCGACCCTGGTGTGGGCGGGCGCGCTGGAGCCGGGCCGGGACCCGGAGCTGGCGCTGCACGCCTTCGCCCGGGTCCGCGCCGACCTGCCCGGCGCCCGGCTGGTGGTGTACGGCGAGGGGGCGGCGCCCGGCTACCGGGCGCACTGCGCGGCGGTGGCCGAGCGGCTGGGAGTGGCCCCGGCGGTGGAGTTCGCCGGACGGCCCCGCTCGCTGGCCGGGGCCTGGGAGTCGGGCACGGTGGCGGTCTTCTCGGGACTCTCCCAGCGCAGCCCCCGGCTGCTCGCCGACGCGCTGCTCAGCGGCCGGGCGGTGGTCTCCACCGACGTCGGGGTGGCCCGCGAGGTGGTCGGGCCGACCGGGCTGCTGGTGCCCGCCCGCGATCCGCGCGCCCTGGCCGGCGCCTGCCTGGCACTGCTGCGCGACGAGGAGCGGCGGGGCCGACTCGGTCTGGCCGGGCGGCTGCGGGCGCAGGAACGCTTCGCCGTGGAGCCGGTGATCGGCGCCTTCCGGGAGATCTACCTGGAGCTGGTCTCGCAGTACCCGGCCTTCCCCGGCGGCGGGGGCGGCGGCGAGGGCGTCCCGGCGCCGCGCCCCTTCGCCCGCCCCGCCGAGTACTGGCTGGCCGACGGCCCGCACGGCGGCACCCCGCCGGACGGCGGCGCCCGGGACGCGGACACGGCGGCCGAGGGCGTGCGGCCGGCCGAACTCGCGGAGGCCCGCTGATGTCCGGCGGCCCCCTGCCCGGCGGCAGCGCGGACCCGGTGCGCGAGGTGATGGCGGAGCACCGGGAGCTGTGCGAGCGCGCCGTCGACCCGCTGGAGATCGCCGCCGGGCTGGAGGAGGCCGGGCTCGGCCAGGACGCCGCCGCCCGCTGCCGGCACGCCGACCTGTTCTCGCTGGCCGAGGAGCTGTACGCCCGGGTGCCGCGCCGCCCGCCGCCGCCCGGGCCCGCGCAGCCGCGGTCGGGCGGGGCCGCGGCCCGGGCCGCGC
>NZ_JBHUAL010000296.1:0-8308 GCF_042789775.1 Kitasatospora sp. NPDC056800
TGGTCTTGGTGCCGGCGGCGATCAGGTCGAGGTAGGGGCGGCGGATCCGGATGACGCGTTCCTGGTCTGACATGGGGGCAGGTACTCCGCTTCTACGCCGAGGTGGGCAGGGACAGTTCGGCTGGGTGTCCGGGTAGGGCCTTTCCCGGGGTGTCGGACCTGGGCCCCCAACGGCGAAGGGCGGTTACTGCACTTGATCGGGCTATGGTGGTAACCACCTGACAGGTGAGGGATGGTTCCGGTAGATCTGTGCGCGTGAATGACTCCACGCCCGAGGGCGACGAGCCCGCCTCCTTCGTCGAGAACGCGAAGAGCCTGTACAGGAAGCACAAGCCGAAGATCACCGCCATCGGCGGTGCAGTCTGCGTCGTGGCCCTCGCCATCATCGTCACCAGTCTCGCCGAGGGGCGGGACTCCGAGGATGCCGAGGGCCAGGAACAACTCTCCGTCCCCGAAACTACGGACCAGACTCGTTGGTCCTCCAGCGACTATGACCGCGACCCCTTCCTGCGAAGGCTCCCTGCCGGTCAGCATGCCAGTGAGGAGGCCAACGCGAGGTACAAGGAATTGACGGGTAACAACCTTCCGCCTGGTTACACCTTGGTTCGCCGGTGGTTCTTTCCGAAGGACTCCTCAGAGGATGAGACCCCCGGCGAAGCCGCAGCCTGAGCGAAGGCACTGTCGCATCTCATTCCTGTGCAGTGCTGACGGACGCCCTGCAGAACGTCTTTACCGCCGCTGACCTCCGGAAATCTGCGAAGCTGGGGGTGCGTGCCATTGCCCGTACCGATCGGCCGGATGGCGGCCCTGGACAACCTGCTGCCCACCGCGCGGCGCCGGCGAGTCAAGGCCCGCGGCCGCGAGAACCCGATGAGCACGTACGGGCCGAACGCGGGAGAACGCCCGCAAACCACCCGGACCCATGCCCTTTCCGTCGAGATCCACGTCATGGAAGACGGACCTGCGTCATGCCGCCGCCGGTAGACGCGACGGCGTTGGAGTCCTGGTCGTCTTCGAACCAGGTCAGGATGGCCTTCACGCCTTGGGCGACTTGTAGATGGTGGCGGCCATCGCTCCCAGTTGCTTGTTGGCCTTGAGTGCGAGGTCGATGGCATCGCTCACGGAGTCGCTGGGCACCGGAATGTTGTTCACGTAGATCGCGAAGGCGTAGCGGTGGCCGTCCTTCGCATCGATGTAGCCTGCGAGCGCCTTCGTGCCGAGGGCCAGCTTGCCCTGGTAGGGGCTGACCAGGGTGCCGGTCTTCGCGCGGATGTGTCCTGCGGCGGGGTCGGTGCGGTCGATGACGTCGGCGAGCGAGCCGTCGACGCCCATGTTCGGCATGGAGTCGTAGAAGACGTCGAAGTCGTCCTGTCGTGCCAGGTGCCGCAGCAGCGCCACCTGGGCGGTCGGCGTCGCCTTGTCGCCGGGGAGGCCCTGGGCGTCGACGAGGCTCACTGCACTCGGGTCCACTCCTGAGCGGGCGAGGAACTCCTTCTCGGTCTTCATGCCGTCCGCATAGGTTCGTTGCCCGTTGTGTGCCGCCATCAGCGGCGGCAGCAGGTTCGCCCCGAGGTTGTGGCTGACCTTGTTGATCAGCTTCGCGTACTCCTTGAAGGGCGGAGAGGTGTAGGTCGCCGATACGGGCAGCGAGTTCACTTCCGCCGACGGGGGGAGCCTGCTGTCGGGGTTCGCTCCCAGCGAGGGGGCGGACACGCTGACGCCGTTCCTGGCGAGTGCCTCGATGAGGACGGTGCGGGCGAACGCCGCCGGGTCGGGGACCTGGTAGGTCGTCACGAAGGGGGCCTTCGCGTCCGCGGGCACGGAGCCTCGGACCCGGATGTGACCGGGACTGACGCTTTCGGTCGTCACCGCCGGCTTGCTTCCGGCGGGTGTGGTCGTCACCTGCGCGTCGACGCCGAAGGCGGCCGTCTTCGGGCGCCAGTCGACCTTGGCCGGCTCACCGGGTGCGCCCGGCGTGATGAGCACGTCGATCAGGTTGTCGTTGACGATGGTCGGAGTGACCGGCAGCCCGCCGATCGACACCGGATCCCAGAGTCGGTTGTCGATCACCACGTCGCCGTCGACGTGGCGGACTCCGCTGGCCGCGACCTGTCGGGCCAGCTCGTTGACGCCCGCCAGCGGGTCCTCTGCGGTGATGGTCGCCAAGCCGGGGACGGCGTTGGCGTCGTAGTGGTCGAAGTCGGGGACGTCCAGTCCGCCTGACGCGGTGGTCCGCCCGCCGAGTGCCAGGTCGCCGCTCCCGACCAGGATGAGGTCGCCGGAGAGCCGCCCGTCCGCGGAGACCGTACCCGAACGCACCACGGGCGTACGGAAGCGATGGTCGTCACCCAGGACGTCGAGCGCGGCACCGACCGCGAAGGTCTTGGCCGTCGAACCGGTCATGAACTGGGAATCGGCGCCCTTGGACTGGACGACCTTCCCGGTCTGCAGGTCGGCGACCTGCAGGCCCCACCGGCCCGACGACCACGGCGCGCTGCTCATGAGCTTCTGCAGGTCGGCGCTCACCCGTGCGGCACCCGGTGCCGGAGAGGCCGAGTCGTCCGTGGAGTCGTGGGAGCACGCCGTCATCGCCACGGCGGCCGTCATCGAAGCGGCGAGCGCCAGGGCCGTACGCCGCCGTACCCGAGGGGCCTTGATTCCGGAGAGGGAGTTGCTTGGCATTTCGTTCTTTCCTGTTCGGCTTTCCTGTTCGGCTTTCGCGCTCGATCGAAGGCTTCCGGCCCGGTTGCCGCGCGGCGGTCAGGGCTTCCCGCCCTTGCCGATGGCGATGCTGCCGTTGCGGGTCCGGACGGCCACGGAACGGCCGCTCGCGTCGTCCTTCGCGACGTTCACGGTGACGTCGCCCTTCTTCGCGGCCGTGCGGACCGCGTACGTCGAGTCCGGCAGGCCCAGCTCGACGTCGCCGTCCCTGCTCTGCACGTCGACCAGGTCGGGCACGGCGGCCAGGCGCGGGTCGACGGTGCCGTTGCGCGAGGTGACGCTGACGGACCGGGCGGAGATCCCGTCGCCCTTGATGCTTCCGTCGCCGCCTTGCAGGGCCAGCTTGGCTCCGTGGAGGTCCGACAGCCGGACGTCGCCGCCGGCGGTCCGGGCCGAGAAGTCCGCGGTGAAGCCGGTGGCCTCGATGCGCCCCTTGCCGCTCTCGGCGGTGACGGCGACGGCGCGCGGCACCTTCACGGTGTACTTCGCGCCGCAGCCCACCGAGATCCCCGTGCAGTCCAGCGAGAGTGTGAGCGTGCCCCCTTCGAGCTGCCAGCCGGACCCCACCTTCCCGCCGACCTTCGTGCCGCTGACCCGTCGTTCCACCTGAACGTCCTCGATGTCGGCGGCCACCAGCGCGAGGTCGGCGGAACCGGAGTCGACGGTCAGGCTGCCGCCGGCGAAGTCGAAGGACTTCGATTCCACGGTCGCGTCGGCCGAGGCGCCGTCCGTGGTGCAGGCCGTGGCGGCGAGGCCGAGGAGGGTGGCTCCGCCGAGGGCGAGAAGCGTGCGGGTGGTCGGTTCCATCGGGTTCTTCCTTCGTCAACGAGCATGAACGGGCAAGGTGGTGCGGGTTCCCGCGCCCCGGTTCACGAGCGCAGTGCCCGGTTCACGAGCGCAGTGCCCGGTTCACGAGCGCAGCGCCCGGACCGCGACCGTGCGCGACACCCGGGCCGCCTGCAGGACCAGCGCGAGGCAGGTGGTGACCAGCGTCGCGGCGGCGAGCGCCCCGAGCGTGGCCCAGGGGAGGCCCGCCAGGACCCGGACGGCGTCGGTCCGGGCTCCGAGGGCGGTGGTGAGGCTCGACACGGCGACGAACAGCGCGCCGAAGACGATCGCCGTCCCCGCGTAGATCGCCCCCTCGTAGACCATCGACCGGGTGGCCACGCCCGGCCGCGCACCGGCCACCGTCACGACGGCGCAGTCGCGGGCGCGTTCCCGCCCGACGAGGGCGATCACGGCGAGGCCCCCGACCCAGGAGACGACGAAGACCCAGCCCAGCACGACCAGGATGTTGTCCAGCCCGGCGTTGCCTCCGGGCATGACCTTCCCCATCACCATGAAGAGGCCGACGAACGACAGGGAGAGCGCGAAGGGCAGCACCGTGGTGACGCTCCTCGTCGCGCGGGCCCGGCACGACTGCACGGCCAGGTGCCAGGCGACGCCGCGCGAGGGCACCAGCGCCGTCCAGAGCCTCATCAGCGGGGTGAGCACCCACGGCCCCATGAGCAGCAGCAGGCAGAGGAGGAAGAGGTTCCCGGCGAACGCGAAGGCCGTCCGCTGGGCGAGCCCGCCCTCGAGTTCGAGGCCCAGGCCGGGGATCCACATCCCGACCACGCCGGCGAGCAGGCACAGGGCGAGGGCAGCGCGGGCGACGCCCGGCCGCGCCGGGGGGTCGGAGAAGTCCCGGAAGGCGCGCATCTCCGGCGTCCTGGCGGCCCGCCGGGTGACGCCCCAGCCGCCGAGCAGGCACGGAACCAGTCCGAACAGCACGCTCACGCCGACGTACCAGAACCGGAACCCGGCCGAGGCCCCGTGCAGTTCGAGACCCGTCCCCTTCCACTGCGCGAGGGCGACACCCGCGACCAGCAGGGCGAGCGGTGCGGCCAGCGCGCCGGCCACCGCGCCCAGCACCACCGTCTGCGTCCGCAGGACGAACCTGACCCGGTGGCGCGGAATCCCGAGGATCACCCACAGGGCGTGCTCACGCCGCTGGGTCGTCAGCGTCAGGCCGACCGCGGAGGCGACGACGCCCACGGCGGCGAGCACGGTGAAGAAGACGATGTTGCCGCCGAGGGCGATCGACGCGGAGACCATCCGTGCGTCACCCGCCGCCCGCGCCGCCGAGACGGCGGTGAACATCGCGATGGCCGAGCCCGCCGAGCACGCCGCGCCGACCGTGGCGCACAGGAGCGTCCACCACCACATCGACGCCTGCAGGCGGATGTCCGACAGCACGAGCCGGATCACGACTCCTCCCCGCCCGCCTCGTCCGCCGACTGCGCCGAGAGGACGGCGTCGCCCACCGCGCGGGAGTCGCCACCGGGGATGACGGCGTGTACCCGCCCGGACCCCATCACCACGACCTGATCGGCCCGCGCGGCCGCGTGGGGGTCGTGGGTGACCATGAGCACCGTGCTCCCCTGCGCGGGAAGCGCCTGCAGCCAGTCGAGCACCACATGACCCGACTTGAGGTCGAGCGCACCCGTCGGCTCGTCGGCGAAGACGATCCGCGGCTGGTTCGCCACCACCCGGGCCACCGCGACGCGCTGGCGCTCGCCACCGGAGAGGCGGTCGGGGCGTCGCCGCGCGTGCTTGGCGATGCCGAGCCGCGCCATGGCGTCCTCGACCCGCGCCCGGGGCACCCGGCGGCCGGCGAGCCGCGCCGGCAGGGCGATGTTGTCCTCGACCGTCAGCGAGCTGACGAGGTTGTACTCCTGGAAGACGAAGCCGATGTTCTCGCTGCGGAACGCGGCCTGCTTGCGGGGGCTGAGCGAGCGGACGTCCGTCCCGAGGATCTCGACGGACCCCGCGGTCGCCCGCTCCAGCCCGGCCGTGCAGAGCAGGAGCGTCGACTTGCCCGAACCGGAGGGGCCGACGACGGCGGTCAGCCGGCCTTCGGGAATCTCCAGGTCGATGTCGTGCAGGACGCGCGTCGTCTCGCCCCGGCGGCCGGGAATGGGGAATTCCGTCCGAAGGCCGCGCAAACGAATGCACGGCACGGGAGCGGCAGTGGGAAATGGCATGAATCAAGGAAAACAGGGCCGGGCAGTGGAGTGCACGGGAGCCTGCACTGCTATCGGAGGTAGACTTGGATCTACCGTCCGACCGGTCCGAACCGTGCGAAAATGTCGATCATGGCGCAGATCCGTGTTGCCCGGAGGCTGCTGACCGAATTCGTCGCAGCGGCCGCCTTTCCGATTCTCCTGATTTCCGTTCTCGCCGCACCGGTATCGGTTCCGGTGGTGGCCGAACTGGACCGCTCCAGGGCGCAGTGGTGCGGAGTCCGGACGATGCCGCTGCGGCCCGCCGACCGCAGCTGGCCGCGGTGGGTGGCCGGCCGGCTGCGGGCACGGTCGGTGTGGAGGACCGACCTCCCCGTGTTCGTCGCCGCCGCGCTCCTGTCCGCGCTCTCGCTGCCGGTGGGCTTCTTCGGATTCCTCGGCGCCCTGGCGCTAGTGTTCTCCCCCGTCCTCTGGGGTTTCGGCATCGCCGCGGAAGTCGGCCCGTTCACCCCGGCCGCCCTGTGGGAAACCCTCGTGGCGGTGCCCGCGGGAATCGCCCTCGGTGCGGTCACCGTGGGCGCGCTGACCGGCGTCTCCCTGCTCCGCGACCTGCTCCTGCGGGCCTTCTCGGGGAGCCGGAACCCCGACCTGCTCGCGAAACTGGAGGAACTCCGCACCAGCCGGGCCTCGCTGACGGCGGCCTTCGAGAACGAGCGCCGGCGCATCGAGCGCGACCTGCACGACGGCGCCCAGCAGGAACTCGTCGCCCTCGTCATGCGCCTGGGAATCCTGGAAGCCGCGGCGACGGCCACCGAGCAGGAACGGATCGTCCAACTGGCCCGCCAGGCCCAGGCCCAGGCGGAGCGCGCCCTCGAACGGCTGAGGGAGACGGTGCGCGACATCCACCCCAGCGAACTGAGCGATCTCGGCCTCGTCGCCGCCGTCCGGGAACTGGTGGCCAGATCACCGTTGCGGGTCGAACTGACCAGCACCGGTACGGACGCCTGGCTCTCCTCGCCGATCGCCGCGGCCGTGTACTTCACGGTCTCCGAGGCCCTGACGAACATCGCCAAGCACGCGGGCGTCGGGAGCGCCCGGATCGACATGCGGTGCACCGAGAGCGGCGTCCGTGTCCGGGTGGGCGACGACGGCGCCGGCGGCGCGCGGATCAGCACCGGATCCGGGCTCTCCGGGCTGCGTGAGCGGATGCGAAGCGTCGGTGGGAACCTCGAAATCACCAGCCCGCCGGGCGGCGGAACGGAGGTCGTGGCATCCGCCCCGGCCCAACCCCCGTGGTGACGGAATTCGACAGGGAAAGCGACGGGAAACCGATTGTGAGAATCATCCTGGCGGACGACAGCCTGCTGATACGCGCCGGAATCCGGGAGATCCTGGTTTCCAGTGCCCACGACGTGATCCGCGAATGCGAGGACGCCGACGAACTGGTCGCCGCCGTCGACGACCTCGCCGCCGCCGGAGCCGCCCCCGACCTGGTGATCACGGATGTCCGCATGCCGCCCGGGAACACCGACGACGGACTCCGGGCCGCGATCGACATTCGGTCGCGGCACAAGGACCTGCCGGTCCTGGTCCTCTCCGCCTACGTCACGGGACCGTACGTGCGCGAACTCCTGAACGGCCCGGGCGCCGACGGGGCGGTCGGCTACCTGCTCAAGGAGAAGGTGGGCAGAGTGGCGGACTTCCTGCGGGCCGTCGAGACGGTCGCCGGCGGCGGAGTGGTGATCGACCCCGAGGTGGTCCGCCACGTCACCCGCGCCGACCCGCCGCGGGGCCCGCTCGCCCGGCTCACGGCCCGCGAACAGGAGGTGCTCGCCCTCATGGCCGAAGGCCGCTCCAACGCGGAGATCGAGGCAGAACTGTTCCTCTCGGGCGCCGCCGTGGCCAAACACGTGGGGAACGTCTTCCTGAAACTCGGCATGCCCTCCGGCGAGGACAACCGCCGGGTGAAGGCCATCCTGACCTGGTTCGAATACAACTAGGACTTCAACGCCGCTGCGTCCACCGGCGGCGGCCTGCAGCAGAACGGTGCAGTTGATCCGCTCCGTGGCCGGACCCGGCCGCCGAGCATGGTCGCCTTGATCGGGAAGTAGGTGCTCTCCACCACGTCAGATGCTCGGCGGGAGGACCCAGCCGAGCATCTGGCCGACCGGGGAGATCCTTGGTTCAGGCCTCGCCGAACTCGTCACTGCGGAGAGTGGTGACGAACGGTTCCCAGGCCTTGGCGGCAAAGATCAGGGCCGGTTCGTTCGGGTCCTTGGAATCGCGGACGGGCCTCACGTCGGGGAATCCGGGCGCCACCTCGACGCAGGTGCCCCGTTGTTGCCGTACCCGGACCTGTGCCAGCTGGCGTCGGTGCAGCGCGGATCACGTCGAGCGAAGCCACCTTGGACAGAGACTCCATCCGGAGCTGATCGTCGTGCTGTCGGATCGGGCCGCCCCACACCACTCGCCCCTGGCTCCCGCGCAGGGGAAGCCCTCGGTTCAGACGTCGCCGAACTCGCTCCTGGCTCCCGCGCAGGAAGTCGGCTCGGTCGACATCCTGCGCGGCGAGGCCGGCCGTC
>NZ_JBHUAL010000297.1:0-8302 GCF_042789775.1 Kitasatospora sp. NPDC056800
CCTCCGAGGAGGACCGCCACCGCCGTGGTTCCGGGTTCCGGGTTCCGCCCGGCCGGGGCTACTGCCCGGCCGCCCCGCCGCCCTGGAGACCGCCCGTGCTGCTCGGCGTCGGCTTGCCGCCGCCGGTCGGGCGTCCGCCACCGCCACCGTTGCCGCCGCCCGGCGGCGTGGTGTCCGTCGGTCCCGGCGGCTGCGTCTGGCAGCCGATCACCGGCAGGCAGCTGTTGCCCGGGTTCGGCCTGGTGTGCGAGGGGGTCGGCTGGTCGCCGGGGCAGTCCACACCGGGCACGCAGGTCTGGGTGGGCTGCGGCTGCACGGGCGGCTGCGGCGCCTGCGTCTGGGCGGCCGGCGGGGCCGTCGGGCTGTCGGTCGTGGTCGGGGTCGTCGTCGCGCTGGCCGTGGACGGCGCGCCGGAGGAGTCGACCTCGGTGCCGACCGGCTGCGGGGTCGGGAAGTCCATCTTCTTCTCGTTGGCCAGTGCGGCCTTCATGTACCGGGTGAAGACATCGGTCGGGATGTCACCACCGTGGATGGACTCCTTGCCGCCGGTGCCGTTGAGCGACTGCCGCTCGTGCTTGGTCGGGTCCTCGCGCCACATCGCGACGCTGGTCGCCAGCTGCGGGGTGTAGCCGACCCACCAGGCCGACTTGTTCTGGTCGGTGGTACCGGTCTTGCCGGCCACCGGGCGGCCCAGGTCCTTCGTCTTCTTACCGGTACCGTTCACCGCCACGTTCACCAGCGTGTCGGTGACGTTGTCGGCGACGGCCGGCTCCAGCGCGACCTTGGGCTCCTTCTTCCCGAAGCCCGGCCGCTCCACGCCGCTCACCTCGACCTTGGTGACCGAGTACGGCTCGGCCTCCTTGCCGCTGGCCGCCAGGGTGCCGTAGGCGGTGGCCATCCGGATCGGGCTGATGGTGGAGGTGCCGAGCGGGAAGGTCGCCGTCTTCGGGTCGGCGAGGCTCTCCTTCTTGATGCCCATCTGCACCGCGATGTCGGCCACGTTCTGGCCGCCGACGTCCTGGTTCAGCTGGACGAAGGGCACGTTGTACGAGTACTGCATGGCCATCCGCAGCGAGACGTAGCCGCGCTTGCCGGCGTCCTCGTTCTTCTGCCGGTAGGGCTTGCCGTCGTCGCCGATCACCAGCGAGCCGTCCGCCTTGCGGATCTCGGACATGTCGTCGGCCAGGTAGCGGCTGTCGGCGTTGATCCGCTTCGGCTTGCCCTTGTCGTCCTTCGCGGTCTGCACGCCGGTCTGCATCGCGGTGGCCAGCACGAAGGGCTTGAAGGTCGAGCCGACCTGGACGCCGGTGGCGTCGGCGTTGTTGTCGAAGTGGCCGTTCTCCACGCCGTCGCCGCCGTAGAGGGCGACGATCGCGCCGTCGCCGGGGCGGATGCTGGCGGAGCCGAACTGGATGTTGGTGTCGTTGTCCGGCCGCTTCTGCGGGTTGAGGTTCTCCGCCTTGACGGCGTCGACGGCGCTCTTCAGCGCGTCGACCTTGTCCTTCTCGAAGGTGGTGTAGATCTTCAGGCCGCCCCGGTCGATCATCTGCTGGGTGATCGTCTTGTCGGTGGCCATCACGTACTTGTTGGCGGTGTCGACCAGGTAGCTGATCTCACCGTTCATGTTGGAGTTGGGCTTCTGCGCGATCGGGTCCGGGAACGCGGTGCACTTGGCGCGCTCCTCCGGGGTGATGGCCTTGGTGTCCACCATCTGGTCCAGGATCCAGTTCCACCGGCCCTGGGCCCGGTCCTTGTTGGCCGGGTTGGTGGGGTCGTAGTACGCCGCACCCTTGAGCAGACCGGCCAGCATGGCGCTCTGACAGACGTTGAGGTCCTTGGCGTCCACCCCGTAGTACGCCTGGGCGGCCGCCTGGGCACCGTTCGCACCGCGGCCGAACCAGCTGGTGTTCAGGTAGCCGGTGAGGATCTCCGGCTTCTCCTTCTCCTGGTTGATCTTCAGCGTGATGAAGAACTCCCTCACCTTGCGGCTGAGGGTCTGCTCCTGGCTCAGGTAGGCGTTCTTCACGTACTGCTGGGTGATCGTCGAGGCGCCCTGGGTCTCACCGCCCTTCGCCATGTTCCAGACCGCGCGGAGCATGCCCTTGGGGTCGATGCCGCTGTCGGTCTTGAAGCTCTTGTTCTCCGCGGCGATGACGGCGTCCTGGAGGTGCGGACTGATGTCCTTGAGCTCGACGATCTGACGGTTGGTCTGGCCCTTGCGGGTCATCTCCGTGTTGTCGGCCCAGTAGTAGATCGTGTTCTGGTCCTTCACCAGGTCGTTCAGCTTGGGGACCTCGGTGGTCTGGTACAGGTAGAACACCAGGCCCACGAAGCAGCCGAAGACCAGTACGAAGGCGCTCAGCCACTGCTTCCAGGACGGCAGCCAGCGCCGGACGCCGGTCTTGCCGAACCGCGGGTAGTCGATGAAGCGCTTCTTGCCGGGGCCGGCGGCCGCGGCGGCGGAGGCGGCCGCGGCGTCACCGCGCCGGCCACCCCCCTTGGCGCCCTTCTTCTGGGCGGCCTTGCGCATCTCCGCACGGGTCATCCGGGGCTGCTGTGCGGTCTCCCTGACCCCCGAGGGGCGTCGCCGACCGGCGCCGTCCGAGCGCAGCTCGTCGGGTCCCGGCCCCTCGCCCTGACGGCCACCGCCTCCCGGGGGCTGCTGCCCCTCACCGCCCGGGTTGGGCGTCCTTCGCCGTCGCTCGCTCATCTTCCAGCCACTCCTCGCCAGGCGTTTCCAGCCTGAAGGCAGGGTTCACGTCCGATGCCCGCCAACCGCCCTGATCCCGGAGGTGGTCCTCGTGCACACGCGACAGCGTACGCAGCACGGATATACAACTAATCGGACATCAGTTGCCAATGCCCGCAAAACGGCAACAGATCATTACAAGCCCGTTGCCAACACCAGCCGCGCGTCGGCTTGTGATCACATTCACGCGCGCCCCTCTTGCCCGTTCCGGGGGTCGGGTTTACTGTTCTCGATATATCGAGCCGATACATCGAAGCGGTATACCGCCGGATGCAGCGGCCGATCGGACACCGAGCGGGAGGAGGGCGGCGACAGTGGGCAGGCGCTCAGGAGTGCTGGAGTTCGCCGTCCTCGGGCTGCTCCACGACGCCCCGATGCACGGCTACGAGCTGCGCAAGCGGCTGAACATCCTGCTCGGGACGTTCCGGGCGCTCTCCTACGGGACGCTCTACCCCTGCCTGAAGAGCCTGGTCGCCCAGGGCTTCCTGGTCGAGGACAACCCCGACGTCGAGTACGTCCCTGCCACCGCGCTCAACGGCAAGCGGTCCAAGATCGTCTACCGGCTCTCCGCCGAGGGGAAGCAGCGCTTCGAGGAGCTGCTCGCCGACTCCGGCCCGGACGCCTGGGAGGACGAGCACTTCGGCGTGCACTTCGCCTTCTTCGGCCAGACCGACCGGGCCGTGCGGATGCGCGTCCTGGAGGGGCGCCGCAGCCGGCTGGAGGAGCGGCTGGAGCGGATGCGCAACTCGCTGGCCCGCGCCCGCGAGCGGTTCGACGACTACACCGTCGAACTCCAGCGGCACGGACTGGAGTCGGTGGAGCGCGAGGTCCGCTGGCTCAACGAGCTGATCGAGACCGAGCGGTCCAACCGCACCGGAAAGACCGGCCCCGACGCCGGCGGCAGCGCCGCCGGACCCCGCAAGACTTCGGACGGCCGTGGCCAGGAGACCGGGTCCCCGGACCCGTCCGGGCCACCGTACGACCGCCCGGGGCGCTCCGCCCAGGAGCGCTGACACCGCGCCAGCCCTGTGCCGCGCGGCAGGAATGGGCGCCTCGCGCCCGTGCACGCAGTCATCGAAGAAGCAGGACGAGTTCCGCCTACCCCGGCGGGCCTCATGAGATCACAGGGAGCAACCGGAATGGGTTCGGTTCGCGTAGCCATCGTGGGCGTGGGCAACTGCGCCGCGTCGCTGGTGCAGGGTGTCGAGTACTACAAGGACGCCGACCCGGCCGGCAAGGTCCCCGGGCTGATGCACGTCCAGTTCGGTGAGTACCACGTCCGCGACGTGGAGTTCGTCGCCGCCTTCGACGTCGACGCCAAGAAGGTCGGCTTCGACCTGGCCGACGCCATCGGCAACAGCGAGAACAACACCATCAAGATCTGCGACGTGCCGCCGACCGGCGTGACCGTCCAGCGCGGCCACACCCTCGACGGCCTGGGCAAGTACTACCTGGAGACCATCGAGGAGTCGGACGAGGCGCCGGTCGACGTCGTCCAGGTCCTCAAGGACCAGCAGGTCGACGTCCTCGTCTGCTACCTGCCCGTCGGTTCCGAGGACGCGGCCAAGTTCTACGCCCAGTGCGCCATCGACGCCAAGGTCGCCTTCGTGAACGCCCTGCCGGTGTTCATCGCGGGCACCAAGGAGTGGGCGGACAAGTTCACCGAGGCCGGCGTGCCGATCGTCGGTGACGACATCAAGTCCCAGGTCGGCGCGACCATCACGCACCGCGTGATGGCCAAGCTGTTCGAGGACCGCGGTGTCATCCTCGAGCGCACCATGCAGCTGAACGTCGGCGGCAACATGGACTTCAAGAACATGCTCGAGCGCGAGCGCCTGGAGTCCAAGAAGATCTCCAAGACCCAGGCCGTCACCTCGCAGATCCGCGACCGCGAGCTGGGCGCCAAGAACGTCCACATCGGTCCCTCGGACTACGTGGCCTGGCTGGACGACCGCAAGTGGGCGTACGTCCGCCTCGAGGGTCGCGCGTTCGGCGACGTCCCGCTGAACCTGGAGTACAAGCTCGAGGTCTGGGACTCCCCGAACTCCGCCGGTGTCATCATCGACGCCGTGCGCGCCGCGAAGATCGCCAAGGACCGCGGCATCGGCGGCCCGATCCTGTCGGCCTCCTCGTACTTCATGAAGTCCCCGCCGGTGCAGTACTTCGACGACGAGGCCCGCGAGAACGTCGAGAAGTTCATCCGCGGCGAGGTCGAGCGCTGAGCGCAGCGAAGTTCGCGACTGTTCAGCGCTGAGCGCTGAGCGCCGCCAGCTCGCAGGAAGGGCCCGTGGTCTCCGGATCGCGGGCCCTTCACGTTCTCGCGGCCAATGTTTCACGTGAAACAGCGGCCGGTTCCATGGCACTCTGGGCGGGTGGCGATCACCGAGAACGGCAGCACCCACCAGTCCGCGCACCGCGCCACGCTCCTCGACCTGATGAAGGGCCGCGACTTCCGGCGGCTGCTGACCGCCCGGGTGCTCTCCCAGCTCTCGGACGGCGTCTTCCAGGTCTCGCTCGCCGCGTACGTGGTCTTCTCCCCCGAGAAGCAGTCCTCCCCGGCCGACATCGCCTCGGTGCTGGCCGTGATGCTGCTGCCGTTCTCGGTGATCGGCCCGTTCGCCGGTGTGCTGCTGGACCGCTGGCGCCGCCGCCAGGTGCTCTACTTCGGCAACCTGGCCCGCTTCGGACTGGGCCTGGGCACCGGCGCGCTGCTGCTGGCACAGGCCCCGACCTGGCTGTTCTTCGCCTCGGCCCTGCTGGTCACCGCGCTCAACCGGTTCATCCTGGCCGGCCTGTCCGCCGCCCTGCCCCGGGTGGTGGAGCAGGACCAGCTGGTCACCGCCAACGCCCTCTCCCCCACCCTCGGGACGGTCGCCGCCGCCTCCGGCGGGGGCATCGGCTTCGCGCTGCACCAGCTGATGGCCCCCGGGCCGAAGGCCGACGCCGCCCTGGTCACGGTGGCCGCGCTGCTCTACCTGTCGGCCGCGCTGGCCGCCCGGCGGATGGACCGCGACCTGCTCGGCCCGGAGCAGCACCGGGACCGCCCGGGGCTCGGCCAGGCGCTGGTCCGGGCCGCCGTCGAACTCGGCGCCGCGGTGCGCCACCTGGTCCGGGACTGCCGGCCCGCCGTGCACGCGCTGGCCGCCGTCACCGCGGCCCGGTTCTGCTACGGCGTGCTGATCGTGGTGGTGGTGATGCTCGCCCGGTACACCTTCAACGACCCGACCGACAGCGCGGCCGGGCTGGTCACCCTCGGCCAGGCGGTCGGCCTGTCCGCCGCCGGGTTCTTCGTCGCCGCGCTGGTCAGCCCCTGGTGCACCCGCCGGCTGGGCCTGGCCGGGTGGATGACGGCCTGCCTGGTCGCCCCGGTGGTCTTCGTCCCGGCGCTGGGCCTGAGCTTCACCCTGGTGCCCTGCCTGCTCGCCGCCCTGCTGCTCGGGGTGGTCACCCAGGGCACCAAGATCTGCGCCGACACGGCGGTCCAGGAGTCGGTCGAGGACGAGTACCGCGGCCGGGTCTTCGCCATCTACGACGTGCTGTTCAACGTCGCCTTCGTGGCCGCCGCCCTGGTCACCGCGCTGGTGCTGCCGCTGTCCGGCCGCTCGGTCGCGGTGGTGCTCGGGGTCGCCGGGGTATACGCGCTGACGGCGGTCCTCTACCTGCGCTCCGCCCGCCGGAGTCCCCTCCCCCGCTGACCAGGCCTCCTGGAAACCCGCGGGGCTCGGGGCCGACGGCGTCCGACCGACTCGCTAAGGTACTCGAACCTGTCGTAGCGACAGAACTCTGTCTCGGGGGACGAACTGATGAGCACACCGCCCAATCCGTACGGGCCGCCCTCGTCGGCCCCGGTGGGCCCGCCCGCAGCACCGCCGTACGGGGCACCCGTCCCCCCGCCGGCCGCGCCGTACGGGCCGCCGCCGGCCTACGGACAGCCCGCGCCGCCGCCCCCGCCCGGCTTCGGCCCGCCGCCCGCCTACGGGCAGCAGCCGAACGGCCAACCGCCGTACGGGCAGCAGCCGTACGGGCAGCCGGCCCCCGGGCCGTACGGGCAGCAGCCGCCCCCCAGGCCGTACGGCTACCCGCAGCCCGCGCCGCCGGTGCAGCCCGCGCCGGCCGCCAAGCGCGGCATCCGCTCCAAGCTTCGGATCGTCGGGGTGGTCGGCGGCTGCCTGGCGCTGGCGGTGGGCTACTTCGTGGCCGGGCCGAGCGTCAGCAGCGCCAAGGCCGGCGACTGTGTGCACGCCAGCGGCTCCCGAGACGTCGAGATCGTCAAGTGCACTGACACCAAAGCGAATTACCGGGTGCTGTCGAAGTTCGAGGGCACCACCGACGTGACCCGCTGCCAGCAGACGCCGCAGACCACGAGCGCCGTCTCGGGCAAGAGCGGCCGCCGCTGGAACAAGAAGCGGTACGTGCTCTGCCTCGGCCCGCTGGCGCCCGCCACCACCGGCGTCCCGCCGGTGAAGAAGTCCTGAACTCTTCCGCTCTTCCTTTCCCGGGGGACCCCTTGTCCGTTCCGCCTCCGCCCCAGATGCCGTACGGCCCGCCACCGGGCGACGGCAACCCGTACGCCTCCGGCGGTTCCTACGGCGCCCCGCCGCCGCCCCCGCCGCCGCCCGGGTACGGCTACCCGAGCGCGCCGCCGCCCGAGCAGCCGTACGGCGTCCAGCCCCCGCCCGGCGGTTACGGCTACGGGTACCCGCCGCCGCCCCCGATGGACGGGACCACCTGCCGGTTCTGCGGCGGCTACCCCGCGGTCAACGCCACCGTCCGCGGCCACCAGGGCCTGATCATCGCCTACCGGATGCTGCGGATGACCGGCCCGTTCTGCCGCACCTGCGGAACGGCGACGGTGCGCGACATGTCGGCCCGGACGCTGGTCCAGGGCTGGTGGAGCCTGGTGTCCTGGCTGCTGACCCCGATCACGCTGCTGCTGAACCTCGGCCCGCACAACAAGTTCAAGCGGCTGCAGCCGCCCGTCCCGGGCAGCCACGGCCCGCAGCTGAACCCGGGCGTCCCGCTGACCAGCCGGCCGCACATCGCGATGCTGCTGGTGCCGGTCTCGCTGGTGGCCGCGGTGACCCTGGCCGCCACCGGCGTGCTCGGCCCCGGGAAGACCGACCCGGCCGCCGACCCGACGCCGACCCCGACCCGGCTGACCCTCTCGCCCACGCCGCCGCCGGTCATCCCCTCGCCGACCTACACGCTGCCGGCGCCGACGCTCACCCTCCCGCCGGTCAGCACCCCGACCGACTCGGACAGCAAGGTGGACGCGGCCGGGGTCGGCGACTGTCTGTACAACGCGAACGGCACCAACCAGACCAACGACACCCACCCGAAGATCACCGTGGTGCCCTGCACCGACGCCAAGGCGCAGTACAAGGTCGTCTACAAGTACCTCGCCACCTCCGACGAGAAGTCCTGCGAGAAGCAGCCGAAGTCGGACAGCTGGTACACCAGCAAGCACCCGAGCTTCCCAGCCCTGGACTACGTGCTCTGCATGAAGCAGATCAAGTAGCCCGGTACGGACGAGGGGTGGCCCCGGCGCTCGGC
>NZ_JBHUAL010000298.1:0-8235 GCF_042789775.1 Kitasatospora sp. NPDC056800
GGGGGGGGCACACGTGCTCCGGTTTTTGCTACGCGCCGGGCCGGCAAACCCCGGCGGGGCGCTTCGCGCAGGCGGGTCACCGACGGCCCGCGGTCAGGCGGTCAGGCGGTCAGTGACCGGGCGAGCTCGTCTCCCGCGCCGGTGTTGGAGATCCAGGCACGACTGCCCAGCCTCGGGTCCCAGTCGAGGCGTTCGAGGTCGTCGACGACCAGCTGGACGATCTCGTCCGTCCCCCCGTTCCACGCCTCGAACCCCTCCTCGGCGAGTTCGCCGATCCGGATCGAGCCGTTGCCCACCAGGAAGTGGAGCAGTTCGACGAAGAACGCCTGCCACGGGCGCCCCGCCGCTCCTTCCTTCGCGGCCCAGAGGAGCCGATCGATGGGGACCCAGTCGTCCAGGCCCTCGATCAGCACGTCAGCGAAAACACGGTTCTCAATCACTCGGCAAGTGAACCTTCAAGTCCCGCCCGCTGCCACCGGGGCGCCCGCGTGCCGGTGTCTGACGGACCGTCACACCTCGGTCCGCTGAGGGTGGTCGGGCAGTCCGATTTCCGGACAATCCTCCTCAGCCCGTTCACGTGCGGACTTCTTCGAGTACGGTGGCATCCCGGCAGCTCGGCGGCCGAATGCTCCGGCGGCGCCGGCACGCGGGCGGCGCCGTGACCGCTTCCGGGCGCCACCCCGCCGTCGGTGTGTGGCAGTTCGCGTCCGGGGCCGGCCGTCTCCGCCGGAGTCCGACAGGGCAGCGCCGCCAGGACGTCGTCCCGGGGCCCGGCGAACCTGCCCAAGGACGGAGCGCGATGACCGACGGACCGGACCTGCCCACGGGTACCCGCCGGGTCCCGTACACCGACCCCGGAACGCCCGACCACCGGAGCCCGCTGCGGTACCTCTGGTGGCTCGTGTCGATGCAGCGCAGGCGGGTGCTGCTCGGCGCGACCTGGGGGAGCCTGTGGATGTGCGCGCTGATGCTGCCGCCGTACCTGATGTCGCGGACGATCGACGACGGGCTGCGCGCGCGGGACACCGGGGCGCTGGTCGGCTGGGTGGCGGTGGTCCTCGCGGTCGGGGCGCTGATCGCGGTCCTCGGCATGCTGCGGCACCGCACGATGACGTTCATCCGGGCCGACGCCGCCTTCCGGACGGTCCAGGCCGTCACCCGCCATGTGAACCGGCTGGGGACGACGCTGCCGCGCCAGGTGTCGGCCGGCGAGCTGACGCACCTGCAGGCCGGTGACACCGGCCGGATCGCCCAGACGCTGACCATCACCGGGCCCGGCGTCGGAGCGGTGCTCGCGTACCTCGCCGCCGCCGTCCTGCTGGTCCGGATCTCCCCCGTCCTGGCCGCGGTGGTCCTGCTCGGCGTCCCGCTGCTGGCCGTGGTCATCGGCCCGCTGATGGGGAGGCTGCACGGCGCCGAGGGCCGCTACCGCGAGGAGCAGGGGGCGCTGACCGCCCTGGCCGGCGACCTGGTGGCCGGGCTCGGGGTGCTGAACGGCATCGGCGGCAAGCCGATGTTCGCCGGGCGCTACCGGCAGCGCTCCCGGGCGCTGGTGCCGCTCGGCTACCGGGTGGCCTCGCTCACCAGCTGGGTGCAGGCGGTGGGCGCCTGCCTGCCCGTCGTCTTCCTGGCCGTGGTGACCTGGCTCGGCGCGCGGATGGCGGCGGCCGGCGACATCACGGTCGGCGAACTGGTCGCCGTCTACGGGTACGTGGCGGCCCTCCTGGCACCCGTCTCGTTCTTCGTCGAGGGCGCCGACGACCTCCCGCGCGGCCTCGTCGCCGCCCGCCGCGTCATCGACATCCTGGCGCTGCGGCCCGAGTCCTCCGGCGAGCGCACCCGCACGGCGCCGCCCGACGGTCCGGCGGAGCTGCACGACCCGGAGTCGGGCCTGGTGCTGCGCCCCGGGCAGGTCACGGCCCTGGTCTCCGCGCGGGCCGACGAGGCCCGCGCCGTGGTGGACCGGCTGGCCGGCTACACCCCGTCCGGCGCCGCCTGGGGCGGCGTCGAGGTCTCCGCGTGGGAGACGGCCGCGCTGCGCCGGCACGTCCTGGTGTCCGACAACGAGTCCTACGTGTTCGGCGGCACCCTGGGCTCCGCGGTGGCGGTCCACGGCGGGCGCACGGCGGCGGAGATCGGGCGCGCGCTGCACGCGGCGGCGGCCGAGGACCTCGTCGGCCTCCTGCCCGGCGGCCTGGACGCACCGCTCCAGGACCGCGGCCGCAACGTCTCGGGCGGCCAGCTCCAGCGGCTGCGGCTGGCCCGGGCCCTGCTCGCCGACCCCGAGGTGCTGCTGCTCGTCGAGCCCACCTCGGCCCTGGACGCGCTCACCGAGGCCGCCGTCGCCGCCCGGCTCGGCGCCTTCCGCGCCGGCCGCACCACCCTGGTCGTCGGCACCTCCCCGCTGGTCCTCGGCCGGGCCGACCGGGTCTGCCACCTCGTGGACGGCAGGGTCCGGGCCGCGGGCACCCACGGCGAACTGCTCGCCACCGAGCCCGCCTACGCGGCGCTGGTCCTCCGCGGCGACCCCGACGCCCGCCCGGACCCCGACGCCCGCCCCGACGTCGAAGCCCGCCCCGAGGCCGACGCCACCGCAGAGCCCCGGGAAGGAGCATCCCGATGAGCCACGACCACGACGACCCCCACCGGCTCCCCGTCGCCGACCGGGCGACCGTACGGCGGGCCGTCCGGCGCCTGCTCGTCGACGACGGCCGGGCGATGTGCGGGGTCCTCCTCCTCACCTGCCTCGCCGCCCTGGCCGGGGTCGCCGCGCCGTGGTACCTCGGCCGCATCGTCACCCGGGTCGAGAACGGCGAGCTGACGGTCGGCCAGGTCGACGTGCTGGCGGCGGCGGTGCTCGGCTTCGCCCTCGCCCAGCTGCTGCTGACCCGCTTCGCGCGCTACTTCTCGCACCGGTTCGGGGAGCGCGCCCTGGCCCGGCTGCGGGAGGAGGTCGTCGACCGGACGCTGGCGCTGCCCGGCCGGTACGCGGAGCGGGTGGGCACCGGCGACCTGGTGACCCGCTCCTCCCTCGACGTGGGCACGGTGGCCGCCACCCTGCGCAACGCGGCCCCGGACGTCTTCATCGCCGCGGTCCAGGTGCTGTTCGTCCTCGGCGCCGCGTTCCTGCTCGACCCGCTGATCGGGCTGTGCGCGCTGGTGAGCCTGCCGGTCGTCTGGGCGGTGGGCCGCTGGTACCTGCGCCGGGCCCGGGACGCCTACCTCGCCGAGGGCGCCGCCTACGGCGGTGTCGCCGAGGCGCTCAACGCGACCGCCCACGGCGCCCGCACCGTCGAGGCGTTCGGGCTCGGCGCCCGCCAGGACCTCACCGTGGACCGGGCGATCGACACCGCCTACCGGGCCGGCGTGCGCACCCTGTTCCTGCGCACCGTGCTGTTCCCCGTCACCGAGTTCGCCCACGCGCTGCCCACGGCGCTCGTCCTGCTGGTCGGCGGCCTCGGCTACCTCGACGGCGCGGTGGGCCTGGGCACGGTGGTGGCCGGCAGCCTGTACATGTGGCAGCTGGTCGACCCGCTCGACCGCGCCCTCAACTGGATGGAGCAACTGCAGCGCAGCGGCGCCTCGTTCGCCCGCATCAAGGGCGTCGGCCTGGTGTCGGAGGATCCGCCGGTGCTCGACCGGCGGCCGTCCGACGACCGGATCGAGGTCCGCGGCGTCCGGTACGCCTACCCGGGCTCGCCGGACGTGCTCAAGGGCATCGACCTGGTGGTCCGCCCGGGCGAGCGGCTCGCGGTCGTCGGCCCGTCCGGCGCCGGGAAGTCCACCCTCGGCCGGCTGCTGTCCGGGGTCGACGCCCCGGACACGGGACACGTCCGGGTCGGCGGCGTGCCGGTCGCCGACCTGGCGGCGGCGGGCGGCCTGGGCGACCGCATCGTCCTCATCACCCAGCAGCACCACGTGTTCATGGGCACCCTCCGGGACAACATGACCATGGCGGCCCCGGACGCCGGTGACGAGGAGATCCTCGCCGCGCTCGCCCTGGTCGAGGCCGGCTGGGTGCACGACCTGCCGGGCCGGCTGGACTGCGCGCTCGGGGCCGGCGGCGTCGAACTCGACGCGGCGCAGGCCCAGCAGCTCACCCTCGCCCGGGTCCACCTGGCCGACCCCCACACCCTGATCCTCGACGAGGCGACCTCCCTGCTGGACCCGACCACGGCGCGGCAGGCCGAGCGGGCGATGGCCGCCGTGCGCTCGGACCGGACGGTCGTCTCCATCGCCCACCGGCTGCAGACCGCCCACGACGCGGACCGCGTCGCCGTCATGGAGTCCGGCCGCATCGTCGAGCTGGGCACCCATGACGAACTGGTCGCCGCCGGCGGGTCCTACGCGGCGCTGTGGCGGTCGTGGAACGGCGAGGGCTGAACTCCCTCCGGCGGTAACAGGAGGACGGTTCACGGGGGTTCCGCCGGACCGGCCCGCGTGGCACCCTGGAGGATCCGGCGCCCGGGCCCGCTGAGCAGCAGCGGGCCCCGCCGCAGGCCCCGCCGAGCAGCCATCAACCGATCGGTTGATGCCGGGCATCCACCGCCGCCCGCCCCAGGTCTGGCCGTCCAGTCGATCCGGCGGACCGGGGCCGACTGCCAGGCTGATGCCATGGCAATCATCGAGGTGGACAGCCTCGTCAAGCGCTACGGCGACAACTCCGTGCTGAACGGGGTCAGCTTCGCCGTCGAGCAGGGCGAGATCTTCGGCATCCTGGGGCCCAACGGGGCCGGCAAGACCACGACCGTCGAGTGCATCGAGGGGCTGCGCACCCCGGACGGCGGCACCATCAGCGTCTGCGGCATCGACCCGCAGCGCGACACCGGCGAGCTGCGGCAGCTGCTCGGCGCGCAGCTGCAGGAGAGCGAGCTGCCCGACAAGCTCAAGGTCGGCGAGGCGCTGGAGCTGTACAGCTCCTTCTACCGCCAGCCGGCCGACTGGCGCGAGCTGGCCGAGATCCTGAACCTCACCGGCAAGCTCGGCACCCAGTTCCGGCGGCTGTCCGGCGGGCAGAAGCAGCGGCTGTCGATCGCGCTCGCGCTGCTCGGCACCCCGAAGGTGGCGGTGCTCGACGAGCTCACCACCGGCCTCGACCCGCAGGCGCGCCGCGACGTGTGGGGCCTGATCGAGCGCATCCGCGACCGGGGCGTGACGATCCTGCTGGTCACGCACTTCATGGAGGAGGCGGAGCGGCTCTGCGACCGGCTCGCCGTGATCGACACCGGGCGGGTCATCGCGATCGACACCCCGGGCGGCCTGGTGTCGCGGGTCGACAAGGGGCAGCGGATCCGGTTCCGGCCGTCCGGGCCGCTGGACGAGACCCGGCTGACCGCACTGGACGAGGTCACCTCCGTCGAGTGGGCCGGCCCGCAGATCGTCGTGACCGGCAGGGGGGACCTGCTGCTCGCGGTGACCACCCTGCTCGCCGGCCAGCGGATCACCGCACTCGACCTGCGGGTCGAGCAGAACTCGCTGGAGGACGCGTTCGTCGCGCTCACCGGCCGCCCCGTCGAATCCTGAGGAGTCCCACCGTGTCCCCCCTGCTCCGGCTCACCGCCACCGAGACCAAGCTGTTCCTCCGCGAGCCGATCGTCGTGTTCTTCGCGCTCGCGTTCGCCCCGATCCTGCTCGTCGTGCTCGGCCTGATCCCCTCGATGCGGGCGAACAGCCCCGAGCTCGGCAACGTGCGGCCGATCACCCTGTACCTGCCGATCGTCGTGTCGATGGGCATCGCCCTGTTCGCGCTCAGCGGCCTGTCCCAACTGTTCGCCTCGTACCGGGAGAAGGGTGTGCTGCGGCGCATGCGGACCACCCCGGTCAAGCCGGGTGTGATGCTCGGCGCGCAGCTGCTGATGGCCACCGTGCTGTCCGTGGTGACGATGCTGGTCATGCTGACCATCGGCAAGCTGGCGTTCGACGTCGACCTCCCCCGCAAGCTCCCCGCCTACCTGCTCAGCTACCTGCTGGTGGCGCTGGCGATGTTCGCGGTCGGCCTGCTCGTCGCCGCGCTCGCGCCGACCGGCCGGAGCGCCAGCGCGATGGGTTCGCTGGTCTTCTTCCCGCTGGTGTTCTTCGCCGGCCTGTGGCTGCCGCGCGCCAAGATGAACGATGTCCTGCTGACCATCAGCGACTTGACTCCGCTCGGCGCCGGCGTGCAATCATTGCAGGACACCACCGCCGGGCACTGGCCGCAGCTGATCCACCTCGCCGCCATGCTGGGGTGGACGATCGTGGCCGGCGGACTGGCCGCGCGATACTTCCGCTGGGAGTAGTGGGTTGAGCATCGAGGCCGAGCTGCGCGCGGAGTTCGATCACTGGGAGCGTACGAAGTTCGCGGCCTTCAAGGCGCTCCCGTACGTCCTCCTGGCGATCAGCACCGTGATCACCCTGCTCCAGCTGGTCTGGCGGGTGCCGATGCACTTCACCCTGGTGCTCGGGCTCTCCGCCGCCGCCGCGCTCTGGATGCTCTGCTTCCGCACGCTGCGCCCGGAACGGCGGCAGAACCGCCGGCTGATGGGCGTGTACTACACCGGGCTGATGCTGCTGGCCGCCGCCCTGGTGGGCGTCGCGCCCTGGTACGGACTCTTCACCTTCGTCGGCTACCCCCAGGCGTTCGAGTACCTGCGGGGTCGCCGGCGGTACGTCGGCGCCGCCGTCACCGCGATGATCTCGGCGGCGGCGTTCATGGGGGGCGTGGCCGGCATCAACGACGCCCACATGTGGTGGGCGTGGCTGGCCGTCGGCCTGATCTCCGCGGTGCTCGCCGGGGCGCTGTTCTACTTCGTCGAGATGGCCGACCACCGCAACGACAAGCAGAAGCAGGCCCTCGTCGAACTGCACGAGGCCAACGCCAAGCTGGAGGCCGCGCTGGCGGAGAACGCCGCCCTCCACGCCCGGCTGATGGTCCAGGCCCGCGAGGCGGGCGTCCTGGACGAACGCCAGCGGATGGCGCGGGAGATCCACGACACCCTGGCCCAGGGGCTGGCCGGCATACTGACCCAGCTCCAGGCCGCCGAGCAGACCCTGGACGAGCCCCCGACGCTGCGCCAGCACCTGGCGAACGCGACGAACCTGGCCCGCGAGAGCCTCGTCGAGGCCCGCCGGACGGTCCACGCGGTGGAGCCGGCGGTGCTCGCCGAGGCCCGGCTCCCGGACGCGATCGGCGACGTGGCCCGGCGCTGGTCGGAGATCAACCACATCGACGCGGTGCTGACCACCACCGGCGACGCCCGGCCGATGCACACCGAGGTCGAGGTGACACTGCTGCGCACCGCGCAGGAGGCGCTGGCCAACGTGGCCAAGCACGCGCGGGCCGGCCGGGTCGGCCTGACCCTGTCGTACATGGAGGACCTGGTCACCCTCGACGTGCGGGACGACGGCGTGGGCTTCGATCCGAGCGCCAAGCGGGTCAACGGGTCCGCCAGCGGCGGGTTCGGGCTCCTCGGCATGCGCCAGCGGGTGCAGCGCCTCGCCGGGCGGCTGGCCATCGAGTCGGAACCGGGGGGCGGGACGGCGATCTCGGCGGCCGTCCCCGCCATCCCCGCGGGAGGTGCGGAATGATCACCCTGCTGATCGTCGACGATCATCCGGTGGTGCGGGACGGGCTGCGGGGCATGTTCCGGGCCGACCCCCGCTTCGAGGTGCTCGGCGAGGCCGGTGACGGCGCGGAGGCCATCGCCGCCGCGGAGGAGCTGCGGCCCGACGTGGTCCTGATGGACCTGCGGATGCCGAGGACCGACGGGGTCACCGCCATCAAGGAGCTGACCAAGCGCGGCGTGCCCTCGCGGGTGCTGGTGCTCACCACGTACGACACGGACAGCGACGTGGTGCCCGCCATCGAGGCCGGCGCCACCGGCTACCTGCTGAAGGACGCGCCGCGGGAGGAGCTGTTCCGCGCGGTGGAGGCCGCCGCGCAGGGGCAGGCGGTGCTCTCCCCCTCGATCGCGACCCGGCTCATGGGCCAGGTCCGACGGCCGGCGCCCGCGCCGCTGTCGGCGCGCGAGCTGGAGATCCTCGAACTGGTCGCCCAGGGGACGACGAACCGCGAGGCCGCGCGGAAGCTCTTCATCAGCGAGGCGACGGTCAAGACCCACCTCCTGCACATGTACGCCAAGCTCGGGGTCAGCGACCGGGCGGCGGCGGTGGCCGCCGGG
The DNA here is from genome assembly GCF_042789775.1 of Kitasatospora sp. NPDC056800. Lineage (NCBI taxonomy): Bacteria > Bacillati > Actinomycetota > Actinomycetes > Kitasatosporales > Streptomycetaceae > Kitasatospora > Kitasatospora sp. NPDC056800. The sequence continues at coordinate 8,157 of NZ_JBHUAL010000298.1, forward strand.
TTCTCGCACGGCTACCTGACGCCCTGACCTGCGCCCCTGCCGGAGTGCTCCGCGGGTGCCGCCCGGACGGGTCGAACCG
>NZ_JBHUAL010000299.1:0-8112 GCF_042789775.1 Kitasatospora sp. NPDC056800
ACGACGGGGCACGGCGTCAGTACCCGGCGACCTCGTCCAGGCCGTGGCCGCGCAGCGGGACGAGGAAGCTGCGGTCGAACACCACGACGGGCTCGCCGGTGGACTTCGTCCCGGTGGTGCGGCAGCTCACGATGCCCTGCCCGTCGCGGCTCTTGGAGAGCCGCTTGGCGAGGGTCTCGGTCTCCGCGTAGAGGGTGTCGCCGGTGAACACCGGGTGGGTCATCCGGATGTTCTCCCAGCCCAGGTTGGCGATGGTGCGCCCGCTCGTCGAGCGGGCGGTCATCCCGCCGACGATGCTGAGCGTCACCAGGCTGGAGACGATCGGCTTCCCCCAGGGGGTGTGGGCGCTGTAGGCGGCGTCGATGTGCAGCGGGGCGTCGTTCATGCTCAGCATGCTCATCAGTACGTTGTCGAGCTCGGTGACGGTCCGCCCGGGGCGGTGCTCGACCACCTCGCCGACCTCGAACTCCTCGTAGTAGCGCCCGACCACCTCGCGGTAGCGGCGCTCGCCGATCCGCCGGTAGCCGGCGGGTTCGGTTCCTTCCATGGCGGTTGCTCCCGGGTCCTAGAGGTCGGCGGTGAGTTCCTTGACGTGGCCGGCGAACTCGCGGATCAGCCGCTCGTCCATGTCGGCGCGCAGCATCAGCCGCAGTCCGGCCTCGCCCTTGGGCACGATCGGGAAGAACACCGCGGAGCTGTAGAAGCCGCGCTCGAAGAGCTGGGCGGACAGTTTGACCGCCCGCTCGGCCTCCCCGACGTCGACCCGGCGCACCGGCAGGCCGTTGCCCGCGAAGGTGGTCGGCAGCAGCTCGTCGAAGAGCTCGATGTTGCGGGCCAGCGCGCCCTGGAGCTCGGCCAGTTCGGGGGAGCGGTGGATGGCGGCGCTGGCCAGCGAGGCGCCGACCATCGGCAGCGGGATGTTCTGCGACCAGCCGATCGGGCCGGCGTGCCGGTGCAGGAACTCGAACTGCTCCCGATTGCCGAGCATCGCGACGCCGCCGCTGGTGCCGAAGGCCTTGCCGAGGCTGGCGGTGATCACCGTCAGCGGGTTCATCTCCAGCCGGGAGCGGACGTAGCCCTCGCCGCGCTCGCCCGCGATGGACAGCGAGTGGGAGTCGTCGATGTAGAGGAACAGCCCGTAGCGGTCCTGGAGTTCGAGCAGCCCGTCGAGGGCCGCGGTGCCGCCCATCGAGTAGGCGCCGTCGGCGACGTAGGCGACCCGCGGGTACTTGCGGCAGATGTCCTCCAGGTAGTTCAGGTCGTTGTGCGGGCAGGTCAGCACCAGCGACTCGTCCGCGCAGATCGGCTTCATGTACGCCATGCAGAAGTGGCAGAAGCGGTCGAAGACCATCACCCGGGGGCCGCCGCCGCCCTGGCAGGTGCCGTCCAGGTGGCCGGAGGCGATCAGCGGCAGGATGCCGGCGGTGAGCGTGGTACAGGACGCCCCCGGCAGGATGTTCGCGCCGAACAGCTCGCCGAGCTCCTCCTCCATCCGCACCAGCAGGTTGTGCCGGATTCTGGTGGTGGAGAGGACCAGTGAGGTGCCGCGGGCCTCGGTCAGCGCGTCCACCGCGCCGGCCAGGACCGCGGGGTGGTTGTTCAGGCCGAGGTACGAGCAGGAGACCATGTTGGCGAACTCGTGGCCGGTCTCGCGGACCGTCAGCCGGTTGTTGGACTCCGAGTCCACCGTGACGCCGATCAGGCCGTTGGCGGCGGCCGCCTGCCAGACCGGGTCGGCGCTCGCCAGCATGGCCTCGGCGTTGCGGTACCGGCGCGGGCCGAGGATGGATTCTTCGGTCATCGTCACTTCTCCGTCGTGTGGTTCGGGGTGTCGGTGGGCGCGTGGTGCTGCGGGTCGTGCGGCCCGCCGGGCCGGGGCGGGTCGAACTGCTCGATCAGGCGCTGCGAGGCCTCGAAGAACGGCATGCCGACCATCACGCCGTCCACCACGGTGACCGAGCGGCCGTTCTCCAGGCCCGCCGCGACCACCCGGCGGGCGCGTTCCAGCAGCTCCTCGTCGGGGCTGAACGTCGCGTTGATCAGCTCGAGTTGGCGCGGATGGACGGCGATCTTGCCGCTGAACCCGAAGTCCCGGGCGAGCCCGGCCTCCCGGCGCAGCCCGTCGAGGTCGGTGACCTCGAAGAACGGCGCGTCCATCGCCTCCACCCCCGCGGCGCGGGCGCTGTTGACCACCCGGGCGCGGGCGTGGGCCAGGGCCTCCCAGGAGAGCCGGGCGCCGACCGCGAAGGCGTAGTCGGCCGAGCCGAAGACCAGCCCGCGCAGCCGGTGCCCGGCGGCCGCGACGGCGGGCGCGTTCTCGATGCCCAGCGGGGTCTCCACGACGGCCAGGAACTCCGTCTCCGGGCAGTCCGCGCCGAGCGCGCCGGCGGCGATCTCGATGTCCCGGGGGGACTCCGTCATCGGGATCAGGACCAGGTCCGGTTTGACCCGGTACCGGGCGATGGCGATCAGGTCGCGCAGACCGTCGGGCCCGGACAGGGTGTTGATGCGCACCGCGCTGCGCGCGAGCTTGGTGGACGGGAGGGCGAAGAACTCCTCGGCGAGCCGGCGGGCCTCCTCCTTCCGGGTGGGTGGGACCGAATCCTCCAGATCGACCATGGCGATGTCGGCCCCGGACTGGTGGCTCTTGGTGTACCGCTCCACCGCCATCGCGGGTGTGGACAGGAGGGAACGGCAGTACCGCGTGAACCTCATGGATGTCTCCGAAGTCAGCGAGGGCTGCGGGTTCCGGTTCTATCCCACCGGCTTTGTTCGGCGCCGTACGGCTGGACATTGAACATCAACTCGGAACAACCGACCCGTACGCACCATTGTTTGACGCCAACGGTCCTGTGCATGATGAATCAACGGGGGGATGGACACGAGGCGCACGCGGCGCGTGTGGCGCGTGGGCACTCAAGGTTTCAGGACACCGCTTCAACGGAGAAGGGGGGCCGTCGTGCCGCGTCGGGAAAGTCCACTGGACCCCGGGGACGGGCCGCTGCTGCGCTTCGCGGGCGATCTGCGGGCCCTGCGGGAGCGCGCCGGACGTCCGCCGTACCGTCAACTCGCCCTGCGGGCGCACTGCTCGGCGGCCAGCCTGTCGGTGGCCGCGGGAGGGCGGCGGCTGCCCAGCCTCGCCGTCACCCTCGCCTACGTGCAGGCCTGCGGCGGGGACGTGCGGGAGTGGCGGCACCGCTGGCAACTGCTCGCCGCCGAACTGGCCGCCGAACAGTGCGCCCGGCGGCGCGCCCAGGACGTCGGACGGGCCCCCTACCCGGGCGCGGCCGCGTTCGAGGCGGCCGACGCCGAGCGGTTCTTCGGCCGCGAGGCGCTGCTGGACCGGCTGGTCGCCCTGCTGGCCGAACGGCGACTGGTGATCGTCTCCGGGCCGTCCGGGGCGGGCAAGTCCTCGCTGGTCAGAGCCGGTCTGCTGGCCCGGCTCGGCGCGCCCGCCGCCACCGGTGCCGTCACCGGCGCCACCACCGGGAGACCCGGGGCCGGGGGCGGAGCGGGCCGGCCCCCGGCCGACGGCGGTGTCCCGGTGGCGCTGCTGACCCCCGGTGAACGACCCATGGAGGCGTACGCGCTCGCGCTCGCCCGGCTCGGGCAGCGGGCCGGGGAGACGAGGCGCGGCGGGTCCGGACCGACGGCCGGGGACCCGGTCCTGGTGGTCGACCAGGCCGAGCAGCTGCGCACCCGCTGCCGGGACGCCGCTGAGCGGGCGCGCTTCCTGGACGCGCTGGTGGCGACCGCCGCGGGCGATCCGGACGGGGCGTCGGACGGGCTGCCGGTGGCGGCGCCGGCCCGGTGCCGGGTGGTGCTGGTGGTCCGCTCCGACCAGTGCGGCCCGCTGCTCGCCGAGCACCCGGGGCTGGCCGAGGCCGGCCGCCACGGGGTGCTGCCGGTGGGGCGTCCGGCGCCGGACGAGCTGCGCCGGGCGATCACCGAACCGGCGTTACGGTCCGGCTGCACCGTCGAGGGCGCCCTGCTGGCCGTCCTCATCTCGACCGCCGCGCAGCAGCCGGGCGCGCTCCCGCTGCTGTCCGCGGCCCTGCTGGAGACCTGGCGGCGGCGCAGCGGCAACGCGCTCACCCTGGCCGGGTTCCAGGCCACCGGAGGGTTCGAGGGCGCGCTGGCCCGGACGGCGGAGGCCCTCTACAACGGGCTGGACGCGCCCGACCAGGCGCGGGCGCGGGCGGTGTTCCTGCGGCTCGGCGGGGAGCTGCTCGGGGCCGGCGAGGACGCCGCCGGCGGTCCGGCGGCCCTGGGCGACGGGCTGGCGCCGGGCGGCGGGCCGCTGCCCGGCGGTGAACTGGTGCCGGGCGGCGACGAGGGCACCCGCAAGCCGGCCCGGCGGGCCGAGTTCGACGATCCCGGCGTGCCCGAGGTGATGGAACGGCTGGTCCGGGCCCGGCTCGTGGTGGTCGACCGGGACACCGTCGAACTGTCCCACCAGGCGCTGCCGCAGGCCTGGCCCCGGCTGCGGGACTGGCTGGCGGAGGGCCGGGAGGCGCTGGGGGAGCAGTGCCGGCTCACCGCGGCCGCGCGGGGCTGGGCCGCCGCCGACCAGGACCCGGAACTGCTCTACCGGGGCGTCCGGCTGGAGGAGCTGGTGCGGCGGGTGGCGGCCGGCGAGCTGGCCGCGGCCGGGGTCGAGCGGGCGTTCCTGGCGGCCTCGTCCCGGGCGGCCGTCGCCGACCGGCGCCGGGCGCAGCGCCAGAACCTGGCGGTGGCCGGGGTCGCCGCGGCGGGCGGGGCGCTGCTGGCCCTGGCGGGCGGGAGCCGGATCCGCCGGGCCTGGCGGTGGTGAGCGCCGGTCCGGGGCGCGGGGCCTCCCACCGGTGTTGATCAGCGTCGGAGGGAGCGGGTCGAACAACGGGCGGCCGATCGGCGGGGTGTTCCCGGTGCCGATCACGGTCCTTGCGTCGCCGTCGGTCGTCCGGGTAGCTTGACGATCGATCCCGGCCCTTCGTAGCGGCGAACTCGGTTGCCCCGCCGGTGATTTCCCGTACGTCGTGGCCGGCCGGAGCCGGTCCGGCGCATCCGTCCGCACGGTTCCAGGCCGTCGCCTCCGCCGTCGTGTCCGTGTTTCCCCCAAACCCGTGTCAAGGGAGAGTCATGTCCGATTCGGCCCGTCCGGTCCAGAGCTGGGACGAGTTCACCACACTGCGGGAGATCGTGGTCGGGACCGCCGTCGGCGCCCGGCTGCCCGAGCAGACCGAGCCGTCCTCCTGGCTGTCCTGCTTCCCGAAGACCAACGCCGCCGACCTCGCCTCGATCGAGGCCGGCCCCTACTCGCGGCAGGTCGTGGAGGAGACCGAGGAGGACCTGGACGACCTGGTGGCCACCCTGCGCGGCCTCGGCGTCACCGTCCACCGGCCCGATCCGGTCGACCACGCGGCCGAGTTCGCCTCCCCGCTCTGGAACGCCGACGGCGGCTTCCACTCCTACTGTCCGCGGGACCTGACCCTGGTCGTCGGCGAGACGCTGATCGAGGTGGCGAGCCCGATGCGGCAGCGCTACTTCGAGGCCTTCGGCCTGCGCGGACTCTTCCAGGACTACCTGCGCCGCGGCGCGCGCTGGCTGGCCGCCCCCCGGCCGCAACTGGGCGACGAACTCTTCGAGTTCGACGAGGCCGGCCTCCCGCTGCTGGGCGAGGCCGAGCCGGTCTTCGACGCCGCGAACGTGCTGCGGCTCGGCCGGGACGTGTTCTACCAGGTCTCCCGCAGCGGCAACGAACTCGGCCTGCGGTGGCTGGAGTCCACCCTCGGCCTGCTCGGCGACGGCGGCCTGCGGCTGCACCCGCTGCGCGACATCTACGGCTACACCCACATCGACAGCACCATCGCGCTGCTGCGCCCGGGCCTGGTGCTGCTCAACCCCGAGCGGATCAGCCCGGAGACCGTCCCGGAGCCGCTGAAGGGCTGGGACGTCCTGTGGTGCCCGCCGGCCGAGCCCACCGGCGACGCGCCCGAGCACGCGCTCAGCGAGAGCTGGATCAGCATGAACCTGCTGATGGTCTCCCCGGACACGGCGATCGTCGAGTCCGAGCAGGAGGGCCTGATCAAGCTGCTGGAGCACGCCGGGATCACCGTCCTGCCGCACCGGCTGCGGCACTCCCGGGTGCTCGGCGGCGGCTTCCACTGCGTCACCCTGGACACCCGGCGCGACGGCGGACTGGAGGACTACCTGTCCTGACCCGCCGCCGCTCAGGGCTTGCGGGCCAGCGCGCAGGAGATCAGCCGCTCCCACACCGACAGATCGCCCTCGTCCGCCGGCACCCCGCCGGTGCCGGCGGGCTCCGGCCGCCACAGCGGGCAGGGCACCAGCCCCGGTTCGAGCAGGTCGAGGCCGTCGAGCAGGCCGAGGATCTCCTCGTCGGTGCGCCAGCGGCCGCGACCGAAGCTCTCCCGCAGCTTCCGTTCGGCGCGGCGGCCCTCCTCGGTCCCGCCGGAGGTCCTGCCGGAGTTCCCGACGGAGCGGAAGTGGGAGACGTAGACCAGGCTGCCCGAGGGCACCCGGTCCACCCACCAGCGCACCAGGTCGGCGGGCCGCTCGGCGTCGTCGAGGTGGTGCAGGACGGCGCTGAAGACGACCCCCACCGGCTCGTCGAAGTCGATCAGCCGCCGCACCTCGGGGTGGCGCCGGATCTCCTCCGGCTCGCGCAGGTCCGCCCGGACCAGCGTGGTGCGGGGGTCGGCGGCCAGCAGGGCACGGCCGTGGGCGAGCACGGTCGGATCGTTGTCGACGTAGACGACGCGGGCGCCGGCGTCGTGCCGCCGGGCGGCCTGGTGCACGTTGTCGGCGGTGGGCAGGCCGCTGCCCAGGTCGACGAACTGGCGGACGCCGTCGCCGGCCATCGCGCCCACGGCGCGGATCAGCGCCTGCCGGTTGGCGAACGGCAAGGCCACCGAGCCGGGCAGCTCCCGGAGGAAGAAGTCGCCGACCTCGCGGTCGACGGCGAAGTTGTCCGTGCCGCCGAGCAGGTAGTCGTAGACCCGGGCGATGCTCGGCTTCGACCGGTCGATCCCGCTGGTGCTGTCGTCGGTCATGGGAACCTGCCCGTCCCTGGGGTCCGTTGTCGCCTCGATCGTAGGAGAACCGTCGCGCCCCGGCCCGTCACCCCGGCCGCCGGGCGGCCGCCGCCGCACCGGATATTGGCAGCGGTCACCCGTCCGTGTGACGCAGACTGGGGCGAGAACTGTTCGGATCTGAGGATGGATTTCCATGGCTGACCGGCCTTTGACGCTGATGGCAGTGCACGCCCACCCCGACGACGAGGCGAGCGGGACCGGGGGTGTGCTGGCCCGGTACGCGGCGGAGGGCATCCGTACGGTGCTCGTGACGTGTACGGACGGCAGGTGCGGCGACGGCCCGGGAGGGGTCAAGCCCGGCGAGGACGGGCACGACCCGGCGGCCGTCGCCGCGATGCGCAGGAAGGAACTGGAGGCCAGCTGCGAGGTGTTGGAGGTCGGGCACCTGGAGCTGCTGGAGTACGCCGACTCCGGGATGATGGGCTGGGAGAGCAACGACGCGCCCGGCTCGTTCTGGAGCACGCCGGTGGCGGACGGCGCCGCCCGGCTCGCCGAACTGATGCGGCACTACCAGCCCGACGTGGTCGTCACCTACGACGAGAACGGGTTCTACGGCCACCCCGACCACATCCAGGCCCACCGCATCACGGTGGCGGCGCTGGAACTGGTCGACCTGTCGCCGAAGGTCTACTGGACGACGGTGCCGCACTCGGCGGTGCGGCGGTTCGGGGAGGTCATGCGGGAGTCCGGCCCCGACGGGGAGCGGTCGGAGCCGGTGGAGCCGGTGGAGGCGCCTGAGCTGCCCGAGATCGGCCTGCCGGACGAGGAGATCAGCACCTGGGTGGACACCACCGCCTTCGGCGGCCGGAAGTTCGACGCCCTGGCCGCGCACGCCAGCCAGGGGGACAACATCTTCTTCCTGCGGATGGGCAAGGAGCGGTTCACCGAGCTGATGGGCGTGGAGACCTTCGTCCGGGTCAGGGACACCACCGGCGCGGCCCTCCCGGAGAACGACCTCTTCGCCGGCCTGCGCTGAGCCCGGGGCAGTAGTGTGCCGGCGGCGGGGCGGATCGGC
>NZ_JBHUAL010000300.1:0-8076 GCF_042789775.1 Kitasatospora sp. NPDC056800
CCCCTGTCCGGGGCGCGGGGAACTCCGCTTTTCGGGGCTTCGCCGGCGGGGCCGGGCGCCGGTCAGGTGTCGGTGGTGCGGAGGCGGGGGAGCGCGTGGGGGTGCTCGTCGCGCAGGTGGGCGATGAGCTGCTCGCGGATGTCGAAGCGGAGCCGGGCGGCGTCGTCGGGGGTGCGGGCGGTCATGGTGGCGCGGACGACGATGGTGCTGGGCGTGGTGTCGGTGACGTCGAGGGCCCACTCGCCGCCGTCCCAGAGCGGGTGCCGGTCGAGGCGGGCGCGCAGGGTGGTGCGCAGCTCGTCCACCCGGGTGGTGTGGTCGAGGTGGAGCAGGACGGCGGCGAGCAGGCCGGGGTCGCGGCGGGTCCAGTTCTCGAAGGGCTTGTTGACGAAGTACGAGACCGGGACGATCAGCCGGCGGTAGTCCCAGAGCCGGACGACCAGGTAGCTGAGGGTGATCTCCTCGACGGTGCCCTGCTGCCCGTCCACCACCACGGTGTCGCCGATCCGGACGGTGTCGCCGAAGGCGATCTGGAGGCCGGCGAAGAAGTTGCCCAGGGTGCTCTGGGCGGCGATGCCGGCCACGATGCCGATGATGCCCGCCGAGGCGAGCAGGCTGGCGCCGATGGTGCGCATGGCGGAGAAGGTCAGCAGCATCACGGCCACGGTGACCACGACGATCAGCGCGTCGGCGGCCCGGCGCAGCATGCTGATCTGGGTGCGCACCCGCTGGACCCGGGCCGGGTCGTCGACGCGGCTCTCGTACCGGCTGAGCAGGGCCTCCAGGACGGCGGCCACCACGCGGACGGTGAGCCAGCCCAGCGAGGCGAGCAGGAACAGCAGGAGCAGGTGCTGGGCGCCGTCGTCGTGCTTCAGGTGGAAGATCCGCTGGAGCGGCTTGGCGGCGAGCAGCAGGGCCGACACGACGGCGAGCTGGAGCGGGATCCGGCATCGGCGCAGGAGCGGCCAGACCGGTGCCGACGGTTGGCGGGCGGCGATCCGCTGGAGGGCCTGGTCGACGATCCAGCCGATCGCCAGGGTGGCGGCGACGGTGGCGAGCAGCGAGAGCAGCGGCCGGAGCATGCGCCGTACGATACCCGGGCACAGTGGGGCGAAGCGGACGTAACGGCGCGGGGCTCGGGTGACACCCCGGGCGGTGCTTCCAGGGGGTGCCTTTATCGGACGCCTACCCGGACGGCGGATACGATCAGCGGCCATGGAGTTCGGTGGGGCATGGCGTCGCTGGCGCGCCCGGGGAACAACGGTCAGACACAGGCTGCTGGCCGGGGCGGTGGCCCTGGCGGCCGTGGCCGCGGCCGGCACCGCGACGGTGGCGTCCGGCGGTGAGCAGGCGGTCCGTCAGGAGGACCGTTTCCTCAGCATGCCGGAGACGCCCGGCAGCGCCCAGCAGGTCCAGCTGGACACCTCCTTCTTCACCACCGGCGGCGGTCCGCGCCCGGCGGTGCTGCTCGCCCACGGCTTCGGCGGCTCCAAGGAGGGCGAGCGGCAGCGCGCCGAGCAGCTGGCCCGGCAGGGGTACGCGGTGCTGACCTGGTCGGCGCGCGGCTTCGGGCACTCGGGCGGGAAGATCGGCCTGAACGCGCCCGACCGCGAGGTCGAGGACGTCAAGCACCTGGTGGACTGGCTGGCCCAGCGGCCCGAGGTGCAGCTGGACGGGCCCGGCGACCCGAAGGTCGGCATCACCGGCGCCTCGTACGGTGGTGCGGTCTCGCTGCTGGCCTCCGCGTACGACCACCGGATCGACGCCGTGGCCACCCAGATCACCTGGTGGAACCTGGCCGACGCGCTGTTCCCGCAGGGCGTGCAGGGCTCGGGCGCGGCGGACGGCGTGTTCAAGAAGCTGTGGGCCGGGATCTTCTTCACCACCGGCTCGGCCGGGGACCTCGGGCCCTCCGGTGAGGCGCCGCGGGAGAGCGGCGGCCCCGGGCCGAAGACGGACGGGCCGGTCGGCTGCGGGCGGTTCCTGGAGTCGCTCTGCCAGATGTACGACCGGGTCGCCACCGCCGGGCACGCCGACCCGGACGCCGTCGCGCTGCTGGACCGCTCCAGCCCGTCCTCGGTGGCGGCGCAGCTCAAGGCGCCGACGCTGGTGGTGCAGGGGCAGCAGGACTCGCTGTTCCCGCTGGACCAGGGCGACCGGATCGCCAAGGCGGTGGCCGCCAACGGCGCCCCGGTGGCGGTCGACTGGTTCGCCGGCGGCCACGACGGCGGGACGGACACCAGCGCCCGGGTCGACGACCGGGTCACCGCCTGGTTCGACCACTATCTGAAGGGCCGCGGCAACGACACCGGCGCCGACTTCCGGGTCACCCGCACCGGCGGGGTCGACTCGACCGGCTTCCAGGCCGTGCTGCGCGGGGCCACCGCCGACCGGTACCCGGGCCTGGGCGGGACCGGCTCGCGGACCGTCGAACTGGCCGGCGGCGAGCAGACCCTCGCCAACCCGCCCGGCGGCGCGCCGCCCGGCATCTCGACACTGCCCGGCGTCGGCGCGCTCAGCCAGGCCGCCTCGCTGGGCGCCGGGCTCTCCCTGGACTTCCCCGGCCAGAACGCCGCCTTCGACTCGGCGCCGCTGGACTCGCCGCTGCACCTGACCGGGCAGCCGACCGTCCCGGTGCGGGTGACGGCCGACCGGCCGGACGCGGTGCTGTTCGCGAAGCTGTACGACGTCGGCCCGGACGGCAAGGCGGTGCTGCCGCAGCAGCTGGCCGCCCCGCTGCGGGTCACCGGCGCGGACGCCGGGCAGACCGTCACGGTGGCGCTGCCGACCGTGGACCACACCTTCCCGGCCGGGCACCGGGTGCGGCTGGTGCTGGCGAGCACCGACCTCGCGTACGCCTCGCCGGTCGAGCCGGCCACCTACCGGGTGGCGCCGGCCGGGGCGCTCACCGTGCCCACCGTCGAGGAGCTGGTCACCGAGGCGGCGCCGCTGCCCGCGCGGACCTGGCTGCTGCCGGTGATCGCCGTCCTGGCGGCCGCGGCCCTGCTGCTGGCACCGCGGCTGCGGCGCCGGCGGGCCGCCGCCGGGCCCGGCTTCGACCCGGAGCTGGCCGCCGTGCCGCTGCTGATCAGCGGGCTGAGCAAGCGCTACAAGGGCGCCCAGGACCGCTACGCCGTACGGGAGCTGGGCTTCCGGGTGGAGCGGGGGCAGGTGCTCGGGCTGCTCGGGCCGAACGGCGCGGGCAAGACCACCACGCTGCGGATGCTGATGGGACTGATCCGGCCGGACGCCGGGGAGATCAGGATCTTCGGGCACCTGGTGCGGCCCGGCGCGCCGGTGCTGTCGCGGGTCGGGGCGTTCGTGGAGGGCGCGGGCTTCCTGCCGCACCTCACCGGGCGGGCCAACCTGCGGCTGTACTGGCAGGCGACCGGACGGCCGGAGGCCGACGCGCGCTTCGACGAGGCGCTGGCCATCGCCGGGCTCGGCGAGGCGCTGGACCGCGCGGTGCGGACGTACTCGCAGGGCATGCGGCAGCGGCTGGCGATCGCGCAGGCGATGCTCGGGATGCCGGACCTGCTGATCCTGGACGAGCCGACCAACGGGCTGGACCCGCCGCAGATCCGGGAGATGCGCGAGGTGATGATCCGGTACGCGGCCGGCGGGCGGACCGTGATCGTGTCGAGCCACCTGCTGTCCGAGGTCGAGCAGAGCTGCACGGACCTGGTGGTGATGGACCGCGGGCGGCTGGTCACGGCCGGCCCGGTCGCGGACATCGTGGGCGCCGGCGAGCTGCTGATGATCGGCATCGCCGACCCGTACGACCCGGCCTCGGTGGCCGACAAGGTGGCCGCGCTGGCCGGGGTCGGCTCGGCGGAGGCCGTCGAGGGCGGACTGCTGGTGCGGCTGGACGGACTGGCGGCCAGCGAGCTGCTGGCCGAACTGGTGCGGCTGGAGGTGCCGGTGGAGAGCGCCGGGCCGCAGCGGCGGCTGGAGGACGCGTTCCTGTCGTTGATCGGAGGTGGAGCGTGAGTGCCGTGACGAAGGACCACACGGAGCCGGAGGGCCGGGTCGGGTCGATGGACCACGCCGAGGGGTACCGGGCGGGCCGGACGCTGCCGCTGCGGGTGGAGGCGGTGCGGCAGCTGCGCCGGCGCCGCACGATGGTGATCGGCGGGGTGCTGGCCGCCATGCCGTTCGTCATCCTGGCCGCGTTCCAGCTCGGCGGCACCCCGGGCCGGCCGGACCGGACCACCTTCATCGAGCTGGCCACCGCCTCGGGGGCCAACTTCGCCGTCACCATGCTGTTCGTCGGCACCGGCTTCATGCTGGTCATCCCGGTCGCGCTGTTCTGCGGGGACACCGTCGCCTCCGAGGCCAGCTGGTCCTCGCTGCGCTACCTGCTGGCCGCGCCGGTGCCCCGGGCCCGGCTGCTGGCCCGCAAGTTCGCCGTCGGGCTGGGGTTCTCGGCGGTGGCGGTGGTGATGCTGCCCGCGATCGGGCTGGTCGTCGGCACCGCGGCGTACGGCTGGGGGGACCTCAAGCTGCCCGCCGGGGTCAGCCTGCCGGCCGGGCAGGCGCTGCCCAGGATCGCCATCGCGGTGGCCTTCGTGTTCCTCAGCGAGATCGTGATCGCGGCGCTGGCGTTCTGGCTCTCCACGGCGACGGACGCGCCGCTGGGCGCCGTCGGCGGCGCGGTGTTCGCCTCGATCATCACCGGGGTGCTGGACGCCGTCACCGCGCTCGGCGACCTGCGGGAGTGGCTGCCGGCGCACTGGCAGTACTCCTGGGCGGACGCCCTGCAGCCGCAGCTGGAGTGGGGCGGCATGGTGCAGGGCGTCTCGCTGTCGCTCTCGTACGCGGTGGTGCTGCTGGCGCTGGCGTTCCGCGGGTTCGCGCGCAAGGACGTGGTGTCGTAGCCGGGCGTGGGGCTGGGGCCGGAGGCGGGGGCGGACGTGGGGCCGGAGGTGGGGGCGGACGTGGGGCCGGAGGCGGGGGCGCGGGGTTCGGCGGGGGATGCGGGATCATGGGTGGGTAGCTGACCTCCCTGGTGAAGGACCCGAACCGTGGCCCAGATCGTCCTCTTCCACTCCGCCTACGGGCTGCGCCCCGCCGTGCACGCCGCCGCCGAGCGGCTGCGCGCCGCCGGGCACACCGTGCACACGCCGGACCTGTTCGACGGGCGGACCTTCGAGTCCGTCGAGGAGGCGCAGGAGTTCCAGGAGGAGCTCGGCGGCCGCGACGAGCTGCTGCGGCGGGCGGTGACGGCGGCCGCGCCGGTGTCCGAGGGCGGGCTGGTGTACGCCGGCTTCTCGCTCGGCGGCGCGGTGGCGCAGAACCTGGCGCTGGCCGACGACAAGGCGCGCGGGCTGCTGCTCCTGCACGGCACCTCGGACCTGCGGGAGGACGCGGTCACCGAGATCCCGGTGCAGCTGCACATCGCGGAGCCGGACCCGTTCGAGCCGGAGGACTGGCTGAACGCCTGGTACCTGCGGATGCGCCGGGCCGGGGCGGAGGTGGAGGTGCACCGCTACCGGGGCGCCGGGCACCTGTTCACCGACCCGTCGCTGCCGGACTACGACGAGGACGCGGCCGAGCGGGCCTGGGCGGCGTCGCTGGACTTCCTCGCGGAGCTGGACGGCTGACGGCTGACGGCTGACGGCCGACGGAGGGGCGGAGCACGGAACCGCCCGCCCGGACGGGGATCCGGGCGGGAGGGGCGGAGGCGGGCGGGGTCAGGCCGGCGTGGGCTTGATCATGGCGAAGGGGGCGCCCTGCGGGTCGGCGACGACGGTCATCCGGCCGGCCATCATGTCGAAGGGCGGGGCGAGGACGGTGCCGTTGCGCTTGACCAGGGCGTCCACGGTGGAGTCGACGTCGTCGACCGCGAAGTAGGTCAGCCAGTGGGCCGGGGTGCCGGGCGGGTCGTTGGCGAGCAGGGTGGCGCCGCCCACCGCCTTGCCGCCGACCTGTAGCACCCAGTACGAGTCCACGCCCGGCATCGGCTCGATCTCGATGCCGAACGCCTCGCCGTAGAAGCCGGTGGCGGCCGGGATGTCGCTGGTGTGCAGTTCGTTCCAGGTCAGCGCGCCGGGCTCGTTGACGACCTGGGCGCCGAAGAACTCGCCCGGCTGCCAGACGCCGAAGACCGCGCCCTGCGGGTCGGCGGCGATCAGCATCCGGCCCAGGTCGCCGACGTCCATGACCGGGACGAGCAGGGTGCCGCCGGCGGCGACGATCGCGTCCTGGGTGGCCTGGGCGTCGGTGCTGGCCAGGTAGCTGGTCCAGACGGTGGGCGGCTCCGGCATCCCCTCGGGGGCCGATGCCGGGCCGATGCCGGCCGCGGCCTTGCCGTCGAGCGTGCAGACGGCGTAGCCGCCGAACTCGGCCGGGCCGGCCTGCCCCTGCCAGCCGAGGAGGTCGCGGTAGAAGTCCAGTGCGGCCTGCTGGTCCTTGGCCATCAGGTCGACCCAACACGGGGTGCCGGTCGCGTACGGGGTGGTGACTTCGGGCATGATCGCCCTTTCTGGTGAGGGGTCCCTGCCGGTCACCATCTCCTCGTGCACCGTGGTTCGCCACTCGAGACACCGCCCCGGCCGCCGGCTCTGTCGAGGCCCTGGGCGAGGGCAGGGGTGAGGGCCCGGGCGGCGGCCCGGGCGGGGGTGTCACCGATGGCCGTACCGGTGCGCCCGTTCGAGCGGCGGTCGGGTCGACACCGTGTGCGGCGGCACCGGCCGATGGTTCGAGCACTGACGCTTCTGTGTGGCACCACCAGCCCCTGTGCCGGCGCCTCGGGCGCCGGCCGCTCGCCACCGGAGGCAACCCCTTGAGAAAGAGCCACTGGACCAGCCGACGGTTCACCGCCGCCGTCGTCGGCGCGACCGCGACGGCGGTCGTCCTCTCCCCGGCCGGGGCCGGAGAGGCCTTCGCGGCCCGGGCCTGCTTCGAGCGGTCCGTCGAGCCGTACACCTCGGTGGTCGACAGCCACCTGCACTTCCGGCCCTTCGGCGGACCGGCGATCCCCTTCGAGGAGATGACCGACTACCTGCGCAAGAGCGGGGTCCGCTACGCGAACATGTTCGGCATCGGGCAGGTGCTGCCCGCCGACTCCGACTGCGTGTACTACCTCGACTGTCCCGGCACGCCCGTACGGCCGAGGATGCGCAACGACTTCGCCAACGCCGAGAGCCTGCGCGAGTTCCGGCCGACCGACCCGGACCTCACGCTCTCCATGACGTTCATGGACCTGCACCACCCCGAGACCGTCCCGCCCGGGATCGAGCTGCTGGACCGCGAGTACCCGGGGATGTTCCGCTGGGCCGGCGAGGTCAACGTCGTCAAGCAGGCGCTGTTCCCGAACCTCGCCGAGCCGGCCACCAGCGAGGACATCCCGAACTGGGCGCCGTTCATGAAGGTGTTCCGCGAGCGGGGGCTCCCCGTCACCTTCCACTCCGACCTCGGCAACGACGTCGAGCCGACGAAGTACCTGCACCTGATGGAGGAGATCCTCGCGCAGTACCCCGACAACAAGATCGTCTGGGCGCACATGGGCCTCTCGAAGGAGCTCTCCCACATGGACCCGGACGAGCACATCCGCATCCTGGAGCGGCTGCTCGACCAGCACCCCAACCTGACCGTGGACCTGAGCTGGCGGGTGCTGGAGGACCAGTACTTCAGCCTGCCCGGCGTACGGCAGAAGTACGCGTCCTTCCTCGACCGCCACCCGACCCGGGCGATCACGGGGACGGACTTCGTGGCGGCGCGGAACAAGGACTACGCGGTGTACGAGCAGGAGTTGGAGGTCACCAGCCGGATCAACCGCGCGCTCGGGGACGAGGCCTTCCGGGACATCGCGCTCGGCCAGAACTACTTCCGGCTGCTGGGCCTGAAGGCCAAGGCGCCCAAGGTCTGCCCGTCCGGCGCCAAGCCGGTCGGCAAGGACGCGACCTACCCGAGCCCGCCCGGGCAGCCCGCCGGCGTGGCCGACGAGGACTGAGCAACTCGCGGACGGTTGTCGGCCGTTGACGTGGCCCCTCGCGCCGGGGGGGGCGGGGGGGGCCCGGGGGGGGTGGGATAAAAAAAAAACAACCCACCCGAAACCAAAAAAACAGGGATTGG
>NZ_JBHUAL010000301.1:0-8033 GCF_042789775.1 Kitasatospora sp. NPDC056800
CCTCCAGGCCGCCCTCGCCGCCCTCCTCACCCGCCTCGGCGCCGGCCACGACATCCCCATCGGCTCCCCCATCGCCGGACGCACCGACGACGCCACCGAAGACCTCGTCGGCTGCTTCATGAACACCCTCGTCCTGCACACCGACACCACCGGCGACCCCGCCTTCACCCAACTCCTCGACCGCGCCCGGGAAACCGCCCTCAAGGCCTACGAACACCAGGACATCCCCTTCGAACGACTCGTCGAAGTCCTCGACCCCGCACGCTCCATGGGCCGCAACCCGCTCTTCCAGGTCATGCTGGTCCTCCAGAACAACACCCAACCGTCCCTGGACCTCCCGGGGTTGACGGCGACGGAGCAGCCGGTCGGGGCGGACGGCGCCAAGTTCGACCTGTCCCTGGCCGTCACCGAGCGCCGCCGCCAGGACGACTCCGCGAGCGGTTCCCCCAGCGACTCCACGGGCGACGCCACGGGCGACTCCGCGGCCGGTCTCGTCGGCACCCTGGAGTACAACGCCGACGTGTTCGAGCCGGCCACCGCAGAGGCCCTGGCCGCCCGCCTGGTCCGGTTGCTCGACCAGGTCGCCCGCGACCCGCGGACGCCGCTGTCCCGGCTGGACGTCCTCACTCCGGAGGAGCACCGGCAGGTCCTCACCGAGTGGAACGACACCGTGGCCGACGACGCTTCTCCCGCCGGCACCGCCACCACCGTCGTCGCCCTCTTCGAGGCCCAGGCCGCCCGCACCCCCGAGGCCGTCGCCGTCCTCACCGACACCACCGCCCTCACCTACGCCGAGCTCGACGCCCGGGCCAACCGGCTCGCCCGCCACCTGGTCGACCGCGGGGTCGTCCCGGACCGGCCGGTGGCCCTGTCGCTGCCCCGGACGGCGGAGATGGTGGTGGCGCAGCTGGCCGTCCTGAAGAGCGGCGCCGCCTACCTGCCGGTCGACCCGGCGCTCCCGGCCGACCGCGTCCGGCTGATGCTCGACGACGCCGCGCCCGTCCTCCTGCTGACCGAACTCGCCATCGCCGCACGGCTTCCGCGCACCGGCGTGCCCACGGTCGTGCTGGACGACCCCGAGGTCGACGCCGCGCTGGCCGCCCTCGACGGCCGGCCGCTGACCGACGCCGAGCGGGCCGCCCCGCTGCACGGCTCCCGGCTGGCCTACCTGCTCTTCACCTCCGGCTCCACCGGGCGGCCCAAGGGCGTCATGGTCGAGCACCGGTCGCTGCTGAACCTGCTGGTGTCCACCCGGGAGCGCTTCCCGCTGGAGGCCCACGACCGGCTGCTGGCCGTCACCACCTGGTCCTTCGACATCTCCGGCCTGGAGGTCTACCTGCCGCTGCTGTCCGGCGCCGGGCTGGTCGTCGGCGCGGAGGGCGTCGCCCTGGACCCGGCCGCGCTGGCCGCCTCCCTCGAACGCGACGGCATCACGATCATGCAGGCGACCCCGGCGCTCTGGCAGGAACTCGTGCTCCACCGCCCCGAGTCGGTGCGCGGCCTGCGCGTCCTGATCGGCGGTGAGGCGGTCCCGCCCGCCCTGGCCGACGCCCTGGCCGCCCGGGCCGACACCGTCACCAACCTGTACGGGCCGACCGAGACCACCATCTGGTCCACGGCGGCCGGGCTGGCGGGCGACGGGGTCGTGACGCTGGGCCGCCCGATCCGCAACACCCGGGCGTACGTGCTGGACGACGGACTGCGGCCGGTGCCCCCGGGCGTGGCCGGAGAGCTGTACCTGGCCGGTGCCGGACTCGCCCGCGGCTACGCCGGACGACCCGGCCTCACCGCCACCCGCTTCCTCGCCTGCCCGTTCGCACCCGGCGAGCGCATGTACCGCACCGGCGACCTCGTCCGCTGGACCCCCGACGGCCGACTCCTCTACCTCGGCCGCGCCGACACCCAGGTCAAGATCCGCGGCTTCCGCGTCGAACCCGGCGAGATCGAAGCCGTCCTCACCACCCACCCCACCGTCCGCACCGCCGTCGCCGTCGCCCGCACCGACGGCCCCGCCGGCCCCACCCTCGTCGCCTACGTCACCCCCACCCCCGGCACCGCCCCCGACCCCGCCGCCCTGCGCGACCACACCGCCGACCACCTGCCCGGGTACATGGTCCCCGGCGCGGTCGTGGTGCTCGACGAACTCCCGCTCAACCCCAACGGCAAGATCGACCGCAACCGCCTCCCCGCCCCCGACTTCACCCCCGCCGCCGCGCGCCGCCCCCGCAACCCCGTCGAGGAGGCCCTCGGCGCGCTCTTCGCCGAGGTCCTCGGCCTCCCCGAGGTCGGCATCGACGACAGCTTCTTCGACCTCGGCGGCCACTCGCTCCTGGCGGTCCGGCTGGTCGGCCGGGCCCAGTCGGCCGGCCTCCGGCTGGCGGTGGCGGACGTCGTCCTGCACCGCACCGTCGCGGAACTGGCCAAGCGGGCCCGCCCGACCGCCTCCGCCGAACAGTCCGCGGACGCGTTCGCGCCCGTCCTGCCGATCCGGCCGGACGGCGACGCGCCCCCGCTGTTCCTGGTGCACAGCGGACTCGGCTTCAGCCTGCCCTACCTGGGCCTGGCCCGGTACCTCGATCCGCGCTACCCGCTGTACGGCCTCCAGTCGCCCGCGCTGGACGCCGCCGCCCCGCTGCCCGAGTCCATCCGGTCGGTGGCCGAGGACTACGTCCGGACCATCCGGCGGCTGCGGCCGCACGGCCCGTACCGGCTGCTCGGCTGGTCCTACGGCGGCGTGCTCGCCCACGAGATCGCCGTCCGGCTCCAGGAGGCCGGCGAACAGGTCGACTTCCTGGCCGACCTGGACGGCTACCCCGGCCGCACCGGCCGCGACGAGAGCGGCCAGGACGACCGCGAACTCCTGCTGCGCGCCCTGGAGGCGCTCGGCCACCGGCGCGACGAGCTGGCCGGCCCCGGCCGCACCCGCGCCGCCCTGCTCGACCTGCTGCGGCGCGAGGCCGGCCCGCTGGCCGACCTCGACGAGGAGTCGCTGCTGCGGCTGCTGCGGCTGTCGCGCCACCACGGCGCGCTGATGGAGCGCTTCACCCCCGGCCGGTTCACCGGGGACCTCCACCTGTTCGCGGCCGCCGAGGAGTGGACCGCGGACCAACTCGCCGACCAGACCGGCCGATGGGAGCAGCACGTGAACGGACGGGTGGTCGTCCACCGGATCGCCGCCGGCCACGAGTACCTGATGCACGCCGGGCCGCAGGCCGTCATCGGACGGCTCGTCGACGCCGAGCTGCGCCGCCTGGACGGGAGCCCGGAATGCTGACCGCCGTCACCCCCCGCCCCCGCTCGGCGCCGCTGGCCCTGCTCCTCGAATCCGTCACCGTCGCCGGACGGCGCCTGCGGCGGCTGCGCCGGGCACCCGGGCGGCTGATCGGCATCGTGATGAACCCGCTCATCTCGATGATCGTGCTCGGCTACCTGTTCCAGGGCTCGCTGTCCTTCTCCGGCCGCGGCAGCTACCAGGAGTACATCTTCGCGGGCGCGGCCGCCCAGGTCGGCCTGGCCGGGATCGGCCCGACCGCGGTCGCCGTCGCGGCGGACCTGCGCGGCGGCCTGGTCGACCGGTTCCGCAGCATGCCGATCTCCAGACCGGCCGTGCTGGTCGGCCACACCCTCGGCGACCTGGTCGTCGGGCTGATCGGCCTGGCCGTGGTCACGGCGGCCGGCCTGGCGTTCGGCTGGCGCCCGCACAGCGGCGTGCTGCCCTTCCTCGCCGGACTCGCCCTGCTCACCGCCTTCATGTACGCGATGCTCTGGGTCGGCCTGATGCTCGGGATGTTCTCCCGCACCATGGAGACCATCAACGTCGTCGCCGGGCTGGTCACCGTCCTGCTGACCTTCCTCTCCAACGCCTTCCAGTCCGTCGACCGGCTGCCAGGGTGGCTGCGGCTGGTCGCCGAGTGGAACCCGGTCAGCGCCGTGGTGACGGCCCTGCGGCGGCTGTGGGGCAACCCGGACGCGGCCGGCAGCGCCGCCACCCCGAGCCTCTCGCTCACCATCGCCGCCTCGCTCGGGACCGTCTTCGTCGTCACCGTCCTGCTGAGCCTGCGCCGCTACCGGTCCGCGGTCTCCTGACCCCGCCGTCCCGGCGCCGTCCTCCTGACCCGCCCCCGTCACAGAAACGGCCGACCATGCCCCTCCAGCCCCCGACGGTCGACGGAGCCTCCCCGCCCGTCGACCTGGCCACCGTCGACCTCGCCACGATCGACCTCACCGACCCGCACACCTACCTCGACCTCGACGTCCGCGCGATGTGGGCCCGGTTCCGCGCCGAACAGCCCGTCCACCTGCACCCGGCGACCGACCAGGGCCCGCCGTTCTGGGCGGTCTCCCGCCACGCCGACGTGCTCGCCGTCTACCGCGACAACAAGCGGTTCACCTCCGAACGCGGCAACGTGCTCGCCACCCTGCTGCAGGGCGAGGACTCCGCCTCCCGCCGGATGCTCGCCGTCACCGACGGGCCGCGGCACCGGGAGATCCGTAACCTGATGCTCCGGTCCTTCTCGCCCCGGGTGCTGGCCCCGGTGGTGGCCGGCGTGCACGAGCGGACCGCCGCGCTGCTCCAGGAGGGCCTGGCCCGCGGCTCCTTCGACTTCGTCACCGACCTCGCCGACCACATCCCGATCAACACCATCGGCGACCTGATGGGCGTCCCGGTCGAGGACCGCGAGCGCCTCGTCCACTGGAACACCCAGACCCTCTCCCGCACCAGCGCCGAGCACACCGCGACCGAGGAGTGGCTGGCCCGCAACGAGATCCTGCTCTACTTCTCCGACCTCGCCGCCAAGCGGCGCAAGCACCCCGGCGACGACGTGATCAGCGCCCTGGCGACCGGCACCGTCGACGGCGAGCCGCTGAGCCAGGAGGAGGTCGTCTTCAACTGCTACAGCCTGATCCTCGGCGGCGACGAGTCCAGCCGGATGTCCTCCATCGGCGCGCTCATCGCCCTCTCCCGGCACCCCGAGCAGTGGCGGGCGCTGAAGGACGGCTCGGTCGGGCTGGAGCCGGCCGTGGAGGAGGTCATGCGCTGGACCACCCCGGCCATGCACTTCGGCCGGCGCGCCCTGACCGACGTCGAACTCGGCGACCGGACGATCCGGGCCGGCGACGTCGTGACGCTCTGGAACAGCTCGGCCAACTTCGACGAGGAGGTCTTCGACCAGCCGAACCGCTTCGACCTGGCCCGCACCCCGAACAAGCACGTCGCCTTCGGCTACGGCCCGCACTTCTGCCTGGGCGCCTTCCTCGGCCGGACCCACGTCGAGGCGATGCTCGCCGCCCTGCGCGGCACCGTCGGCGGGATCGAGCTGCTCGGCGAACCGGTCCGGCTCTACTCCAACTTCGTCCACGGCTACAGCAGCCTCCCCGTCCGCCTCACCGCCTGACCCTCCCTCCCCTTGCTCCCCCGCCCCTCCTCCCTTGCCCCTCCTGCCTCGCCCCTCCTCGCCACCGACCGGGAGCCCCACATGGACATGGCCATCCGCGCCGAGGGCCTGCACAAGCGCCACCGGGACGTCGTGGCGATCGCCGACATCCACCTCGGCGTCCGGACCGGCACCGTCCTCGGCCTGCTCGGACCGAACGGCGCCGGCAAGACGACCACCGTGCAGATCCTCACCACCCTCACCACCCCGGACGGCGGCCACGCCGAGGTGGCCGGCTACGACGTCGTCCGCCAACCGCACGAGGTCCGGCGCCGGATCGGACTGGCCGGCCAGTACACCGCCGTGGACGAGGTCCTGACCGGCCGCGAGAACCTCGTCCTGCTCGGCACCCTGCTCCACCTCGGCCGCCGCGAGGCCCGCCGCCGGGCCGACGAACTCCTGGAACGCTTCCGCCTCGCGGACGCCGCCCACCGCCCCGCCCGCGCCTACTCCGGCGGCATGCGCCGCCGCCTCGACCTCGCCAGCTGCCTGATCACCGCACCCCCGGTGCTCTTCCTCGACGAACCCACCACCGGCCTCGACCCGGTGAGCCGGATGGAACTCTGGGGCCAGGTCCGCGAACTCGTCGACGGCGGCACCACGGTGCTCCTCACCACCCAGTACCTGGAGGAGGCCGACTACCTGGCCGACCAGATCGTGGTCGTCGACTCCGGCCGCGTCATCGCCGACGGCACCCCCGACGAACTGAAGCGCAAGGTCGGCAGCGAATGGCTGGAGCTGACCGTCGCCTCCCCCGCCGACGTCACCCCGGCCCTCGCCGCCCTCCGCCCCGCCCTCACCGCCGAACCCACCGTCGACACCCAGAAGGGCCGACTCTCCATCCCCCTCGACGACGGCCTCAACGACATCGCCACCATCGCCGCCGTCCTGCGCCGCGCCGACATCCCCGTCGCCGACTTCACCATGCGCCGCCCCACCCTCGACGACGTCTTCGCCCACCTCACCGGCCACCCCACCCCCTGACCACCCCGACTCGGGCACTACTCCGCCTCGGGCACCCCCCGGTGGATCTCGCTGATCACCGCCACGGTGGGTGTGGTCGGTCCACACGTCCGCCTGCGGGATGTCGGGGCTGCGGAGCTACGGGGCCAGGTCGACGGCCAGGCAGTTGTAGAAGGTCCAGGAGCGCTCGGGGTCGTGGGCGGTGTTCGCCGCGCCGCCCGGGCCGGTTGCCGCCTCCTCGGTCATGTCCTCGAAGCGGATGCGCTCGGGAAGGGTTCCGTAGCGTGCGTGCCGCGCTTCGGCGGCGGGATCGACTGCGGGCCGCTCGGCCATGGCCACTCTCCTCATCGGCGATCGCGGGCGGCGCCTTCGCGGCGCCGGAGGCGGCTTTCAGGGTGCATTCCATTCCGTCACCTGTCAAGGCGGTGACGAGAACGTGCCCATCACTCCCGCCTGCGCGCGCTTGGCCGATTCTGCCCTCGCGGCGCTTTGTTGAAGATGCAATGATCTTCCCTCGACCCGGAACCGCCCGACGAGCCACCGGCCGATCCGGCAGTTCCCTCCCACCCGAGAAGGCGGATCGCATGTTCACACCCGAGACGAAACTCCGCGGCGCAGCCGTCACCGCCGCCCTGGCCACGGCCCTGGTCGGCCTCGGCGCCGGGACGGCCGGCGCCGCGGGCTGGCCGCCCCTGCAGCCGGGCGCGCGCCTCTACTCCTCCACCTACGGGCAGGGGTTCGCCACCACCGTCGACCTCACCGACCTCGGCACCTGCCACACCCTGTGGCCCGGCGCCCGCTCGGTGCAGATCGCCAACGGGGGCGCCACGCTGGCGCTGTACGCCGAGGCCGACTGCAACGGCCCCGGGTGGCTCAGCGGAACGCTGGCCCAGGCCAACCTCCCGCGGACCGCCCTGAGCTACCGGGTCCTCCAGGCGTAACACCTCCCGGCGCGGCGCCCTCCCCCTCGGGCGCCGCGCCCACGCATATCCTCGTTTCGTCACCCCTTTGACAGGTGACGCAAGCGCGTGGAAACCTGTCGTCACCGGCTGGAGCAGTTACTTACCGATGAGGACACCCACCATGGCAGTCGTACGCTTCCATCTCGTCTCCACGCTCGGCACGGAGGACGTCCTGGCGGTGCTGACCGACTTCGGCCCCTCCCGCGCCGAGGCCTGGCCGACGATCGACGCCGAACACTTCGAGGTCCACGCGCTCGGCGACACCTGGGCCGAGGTCACCGAGGGAACCGCCGCCGCCTGGGAGCGCGCCCGCTACGAGTGGGAGCCGGGCGGCCGCACCGTCACCGTCACCACCCTCGACTCCAAGCTCTTCGGCCCGGGCGGCGGCTGGGTCTTCCGGATGACCCCCGAGGGCGACGGAACCCGGGTCGACGTCCAGCTGACGCGGCAGCCGAGCACCCTCAAGGGCAGGATGCTCGCCGCGCTGCTCCCCGTCGCCGCTCCGCCGGCCCTGCGCAAGTCCTTCGCGGGGCCGCTGCGGGTCCGGTGATCCACCGCACGGACTGATCCACTCCCGAAAGGGGCCGACAGCACCCGCTGTCGGCCCCTTCGCCATCCCCCGCCCGCCCCCGCACGACGTGCGAAGGCCCGGCCCGCGCCGTCGGGCGCGGGC
>NZ_JBHUAL010000302.1:0-8021 GCF_042789775.1 Kitasatospora sp. NPDC056800
ACGGCTTCGCGGTAGGGGCCCTGGTAGGTGCACTGGTCGGCCCAGTCGTGCCAGAAGTCGGCGGTGGCGTCGAGCATGCCCTCGGCGTCCGGGGGCTTGGGTGCGTCGAGGTGGGAGGCCTGCCAGGTGAGGGCGAAGGCGATCCGCTCCCCGGCGGTGACGGTGAAGTCGGCGTAGGTGGTGAGGTCGCGGCCGTAGGTCTCGGCCTCGCCGTCCAGCCAGACGGAGTCGGGGCCGGCCACGGCCACCGTGCGCGACTGCCCGCCCTCCTCGACGCGGCGGACCCAGGGCACCACCCGGCCGTAGGAGAAGCGCATCCGCAGTGCGGAGCGCATCCGTACGGTGCCGGAGACGCCCTCGACGATCCGGATCAGCTGTGGGGCGGCGGTACCGCGCGGGGGCATGAAGTCCACCACCCGCACGGTGCCGCCGTCGGTGTCCCACTCCTGCTCCAGGATCAGCGAGTCGCCCCGGTAGCGGCGGCGGTCGGCGGGCACGGCCGGGGCGGCGGTGTCGCCGCCCGGGCCGAGCCGCCAGAAGCCGTGCTCGTCGGTCCCCAGCAGGCCGGCGAAGACCGCCGGGGAGTCGAAGCGGGGCAGGCAGAGCCAGTCGACGGAGCCGTCCCGGCCGACCAGGGCGGCGGTCTGCATGTCGCCGATCAGCGCGTAGTCCTCGATGCGGGCGGGCACGGGCGTTCTCCAGAGTGGTGCGGAAGGGATGGGAGAGGGGAAGAAGCGGGGGCTAGCCCTTGGACGAGCCCGAGTTGGCGTCGCGCACGAAGTGCCGCTGGAAGCAGAAGAACAGCAGCGCCACCGGGAGGGTGGAGACGAGCGCCGCCGCCAGCTTGAGCGGGTACTGGGTGCCGGAGCCGAGGCCGCCGGCGACGAAGTGGGCGAGTCCGGTGGTCAGGGTGTCGTGGTCGCTGGACTGGGTGGAGACCAGGAAGTGGGTGAACTCGTTCCAGGAGCCCTGGAAGGAGAGCACGGTGAGGGTGATCAGGGAGGGCCGGGACATCGGCAGCACGACCGACCAGAAGATCCGGAAGGTCCCGGCGCCGTCGATCCGCGCCGCCTCCTCGATCTCGCGCGGCACCGACTCGAAGAACTGCTTCATGATGAAGATCCCGGCGGCGTCGACCAGCAGGGGCAGGACCATCCCGCTGTAGGTGTCGAACATGCCGAAGCTCTTCAGCACCAGGAACTTGGGGATCAGCAGCACCACGCCCGGCACCGCCATCACGGCGAGCACGAAGCCGAAGAGCAGCCGCCGGCCGGGGAACCTGATCCGGGCCAGCGCGTAGCCCGCCATCGAGTCGAACAGCACCCGGCCGGCCGTGACCAGGACGGTCACCACCACGCTGTTGCCCAGCCAGCGCAGGAACGGGACGTTCTCCACGCCGTCCGCCAGCCCGAGCAGCCGCCGGTAGGAGGCGAGGGTGCCGCCGTCCGGGAGCAGCGACATCGGGTGGGCGGCCGCGTCCGGGTCGGTCTTGAAGCTGTTCACCAGTTGCAGCAGGAACGGCAGCAGGTAGATCAGCGCGAAGCCGGCCAGGGCCGCGTAGCCGAGGAGGCGCAGCGGTCGGGGGAAGCGGCCGAGGACCGGCCGGTCCTCGGCCCGCGGGGCGTCAGTGCGCGGCACGTCGGGCTCCCTTCCGCCCCGGCTTGCCGTCCCGTTCCCGCAGCACCCACCGCTGGACGGCGGTGAGCAGCAGGATCAGGCCGAGCAGGACGAACGCGATGGCGGCGCCCTGCCCGTAGTCGGCGTTGTCGAAGCCGGAGGAGTAGGACAGGTAGGCGGGGGTGAGGGTGGTGTTGCCGGGGGCGCCCTTGCCCATCACGTAGACCTGGTCGAAGACCTGCCAGGTGGAGATCAGGCCGAGGGTCAGGACGAGGAACAGGACGGGACGCAGCGCGGGCAGGGTGACGTGGCGCAGCAGTTGGCGGCGGTTGACGCCGTCCAGGGCGGCGGCCTCCTCCAGTTCGCGCGGGATGTCCTGGAGGGCGGCGAGGAAGATCAGCATGAAGGTGCCGGAGGTGGTCCAGACCGCCATCAGGATCAGGGTGGACATCGCGACCGAGGGCCCGGCGAACCACTCGGACCAGGAGAGTCCGAGCGGCCCGCCGGCGGTCGGCGCCGGCTGGTCGACGCCGAACCAGCCGAGGACCAGCCAGACCAGTCCGCGCGGGTCGGCGAACCAGTTCGGCCCCTGGACGCCGAGCCAGCCGAGCATCCGGTTGACGGCGCCGCTGCCCTGGAAGAGGAAGAGGAAGACCGTCGAGACGGCGATCGAGCTGGTGACGGACGGGAAGTAGAACACCGTGCGCAGGGCGCCCCGGCCGCGCAGCATCCGCTGGTTGACGGCGATGGCGAGGAAGAGCGCCAGCACCGTCTGGAGCGGCACGGTCAGCACCACGTAGTACAGGGTGTTGCGCAGCGAGGTGGCGAACAGGGTGCGGTCCAGGCCGTCCTGGGTGAACAGCCGCCGGTAGTTGTCCAGGCCGACGAAGTCCGCGCTGCCGCTGAAGGGGTTGGACTGGCCGTCCCAGTGCAGCAGGCTGACCCATAGGGCCATCGCGATGGGCAGGACCATGAAGAGCCCGAGGACGAGGACCATGGGGCCGGTGAACAGCCAGCCCCACGCTCCCTCGCGCAGGCCGTGCCCGGCCTTCGTCCCGGCGGTGCGGGCCGTACGGGCGGTGCGGTCGGTACGGGCGGCGCTCTTACTTGGCATTCTTGAGCGCCTGCTCGCCGTTGCGCTGGAGGCTGCCCAGGACGGCCGCCGGGTCACCGGTCTTCAGCGACTGGAGGTCGGTGTTGAACTGGGTGAGCACCTGGTTGAACCCGGCGATGGTGACCGGCGGCTGGGAGGTGGCGACGCCGTCGACCCAGGCCTTGGACTCCGGGTACTGCTGGGCGTAGGTGGCCAGCGCGCTGGTGCGCGAGGGCATCACGCCGAAGGCCTTGGAGAACTCCAGCTGCTGGTCGGCGCTGGTCAGGTGCTTGACCAGGTCGACGCCGGCGGCCTGGTGGGTGCTCTTGGCGGCGATGCCCCAGCAGTTGCTGAAGGCGAGGGTGCCGGGGCCGGCCGGGCCGGCGGGCAGCGGGAGCACCTTGTACGGGACGTTCGGGAAGTCCTTGGCCATCGCCCCCTTCAGCCAGTTGCCCTCGATGGTCATCGCGGCCTTGCCCTTGCCGAGCGCCTCGCCGCCCCAGCCGGCGTCCACCTCGGCGACGTACTTGGCGGAGCCGGCCTTCATCATGGACTGGAGGTACTCCAGCGCCTGCTTGTTGGCCGGGCTGTCGGCGGTCATCGTCTTCTGCTCGGGGTCGGTGATCCAGCCGCCGGCCTCCTTCAGCAGGGCGCCGACCCGCTGGTAGTCGGGGGCGGTGACGAGGCCGGTGACGCCGTCCTTGGTGAGCTTGGCGGCGTCGTCGGACAGCTGCTGCCAGGTGGTGGGGTAGTCGGCCTCGGTCAGGCCGGCCTGCTTCCAGAGGTCGGTGTTGATCGCCAGGCCCAGGGTGGAGCTGTCCTTGGGCAGGCAGGTGAGCTTGCCGTCGTTGCTGAAGGCCTTGCGCAGCTGCTCGGAGAAGTCCGCGGCGTCGGGTATCTGGTCGCCGTAGGCGTAGAGCGAGCCGCCCTTGGCGTAGTTCGCGAACTGGTCGGAGTTGACGTAGAAGAGGTCCGGCGGGGTGCCGCCGGCGAGGGCCTGGCCGAGCTGCTGGTTGATGTTGCTGGCGATCTGCACCGTGACGGTGTTGCCGGTCTGCTGTGCCCAGGCGGCGGTGGCCGCCTTGACCGCGGCGGTCTCGGCCTCGCCGGAGGTGGCGATCAGCACCGTCAGGTCCTGCTTGCCGCCGGAGGACTGCTTGGCCGTCGAGTCGCCGAAGCCGCCGGAGGAGGAGCAGCCGGTGACGGCGCCGAGGGCGACGGCCGCGCAGACGGCGGCCGCGGCGAGGGTGCGGGAGGTGGCCATGCGTGATCTCCTTGCGAGGGTGGGGGGA
Organism: Kitasatospora sp. NPDC056800; assembly: GCF_042789775.1. NCBI lineage: Bacteria > Bacillati > Actinomycetota > Actinomycetes > Kitasatosporales > Streptomycetaceae > Kitasatospora > Kitasatospora sp. NPDC056800. The sequence continues at coordinate 4,003 of NZ_JBHUAL010000302.1, forward strand.
TGGGTCGGAGACGGCTCGGGGGAGCGGTGTCACACGCTTTCGCGGAGCACCAGTTCCGGTTCCAGCAGGACGTGTTCGGTCGGCCGTTGCCGGTCGCCGAGCCGGTCGAGCAGGAGCCGCATGCACTCGCGGCCGACCGCGTCGAGCGGCTGGGCGAGGCTGGACAGCGAGGGGAAGAGCAGGGGGGCGATCGGCGAGTCGTCGAAGCCGATGACGGCCGCCTCCGGGCTGGGGGTGCGGCCGTCGTGCCGCAGCGCCTGGTACCAGCCGAGGGCCAGGGTGTCGCTGGCGGCCACGACCGCGGTCGCGCCGGCCGCGAGCAGCCGCTCGGCGGCCTCGGTGGCGCGCTCCGGGTCGTCCGGGCTCTCGGCCCGGCGGCCCCGGGTGGGCAGGCCGAGTTCGCGCATCGTGCTCTGCCAGCCGCGGGCGCGGTCGTCGCCGACGCCGGAGCCCTTGGGCCAGCCGAGGAAGCCGATCCTGCGGTGGCCGAGCCCGGCCAGGTGCCGGACGGCGGCCGAGGTCCCGGCGGCGCCGTCCACGTCGACCCAGTCGCCGACGTCCCGGCCGCTCCAGGTGCGGCCGAAGGCGACGTACGGGACGCCCTGTTCGTGCAGCCAGCCCTGGCGGCGGTCGCCGCGGTCGGTGCCGCTGAGCACGAAGCCGTCCGCGCCGTGCTCGTCCAGCAGCTGCCGGTAGCTGGTGAGCTCGTCGTCCCCGGGGGCGACGGCGAACAGCACCACCCGGTAGCCGGCCCGGTCGGCGGCCTCGGAGAGCGAGTGCAGGAACCGGTCCAGGACGGGGGTCGCGACGCCGGTGCTGCTGGAGCGGATGCCGTAGCCGATCAGCCTGCTGGCCCTGGTCTTCAGGGCCTGCGCGGCCCGGTGCGGCCGGTAGCCGAGCTCGTCGATGGCGCGCCGGACCCGCTCCAGCGTCTGCGGGCGCAGCAGCTCGGGCGAGTTGATCGCGTTGGAGACCGTCTGGCGGCCCACGCCGGCCCGGGCGGCGACCATTTCGAGGGTCACGGCGGACCCTGTCCTGGGCCGGGGCGATGAGTGTGCATGCATGACGGCGATCCTAGGTTCTGTCTCCATCGACATGAATGTTGGAGCGTTCCAATCCGGGGTTCCATCATCCCCACCAGGGGGGTTAATGTCTTGGAACGCTCCAACGGCAGAAAGGTTGCGCCCGGGTGGAAGCAACTGTCAAGCCCCCAGCAGAGGATGAAGAGACCATGTCAGCGATGGAAGCGATTGACCTGCAGCCGTTCCTGCACGACGCCCGGCTCTCCGTGGCCGCCCCGAGCTTCTGCGCCTCCCGCCCCGACGGCCGGTTCGCCGGGGGAGCGGACGGCTTCTTCCACGGGGACCGCCGGATCCTCTCCCGCCTGGAGGCCACCGTCCCCGGCGTCCCCAACGCACCCGTCGCCACCGCCGAGGGCCCGGACGGCAGCACCACCTTCGTCACCGTGCTGCGCGGCCTCGCCGAGCGGACCGCCGACCCCGCCACCACCCTGGAACGCCGCCGCGAACTCGCCCCCGGACGCCTCACCGAGCGCTACACCGTCCACAACGGCGGCGACCTCACCGCCCGGCTGCGCCTGGACCTGCGCGCCGAGAGCGACTTCGCCGCGATGGACACCGTCAAGGCCGGCCGCGCCGACACCCCGCTGACCCCCGGCGCCGACGGCGACGACGCACTGCGCTGGAGCCGGGGCCCGCTCACCGCCGTCCTCGCCCTCACCCCGGCCCCCGACCACCTCGACCCCGCCACCGGCACCGCCGGCTACGACATCGAACTCGCCCCCGGCCAGTCCTGGCACGCCGTCCTGGAGTGCACCGCCGAACACGCCGAGGGCGACCTCTTCCCCGCCCCGCCCGCCGACGCCTCCCCCTGGCGCGCCCCCGAGGTCACCGGCCGCGAACACGACCTCGGCCACTGGCTCGCCCGCTCCCACCAGGACCTGCGCGGCCTGCTGCTCACCGACCCGCTGAGCCCCGCCGACACCTTCCTCGGCGCCGGCGCGCCCTGGTTCCTCACCCTGTTCGGCCGCGACTCGCTCTGGGCGGCCCGGATGCTGCTCCCGCTCGGCACCGAGCTCGCCGCCGGCACCCTGCGCACCCTGGCCCGGCGCCAGGGCCGCGCCGTCGACCCGGCCACCGAGGAGCAGCCCGGCAAGATCCTGCACGAGGTCCGCCGCGCCGAGCAGTACCTCGACACCGGCGCCCACCTGCCGCCCTGCTACTTCGGCACCGCCGACGCCACCCCGCTCTGGCTCGTCCTGCTGCACGACGCCTGGCGCTGGGGCCTGCCCGCCGACCAGGTCGAGGACCTCCTCCCGCACGCCGAGGCCGCCCTCGACTGGCTGGAGCGGTACGCCGACGCGGACGGCGACGGCTTCCTGGAGTACGTGGACAGCACCGGCAGCGGCCTGTCCAACCAGGGCTGGAAGGACTCCTCCGACAGCATCCGCTTCCGCGACGGCCGGATCGCCGACGCCCCGATCGCGCTCAGCGAGGTCCAGGCCTACGCCCACGAGGCGGCGGTCAAGGCGGCCGACCTGCTGGAGGCCTTCGGCCGCCCCGGCGCCGAGCACTGGCGGCAGTGGGCCGAGCGGCTGCGGGAACGCTTCCGCGACAGCTTCTGGACCGAGGACGGAAACGGCCGCTACCCGGTGGTCGCCCTCGACGGCGACAAGCGCCGGGTCGACTCGATCGCCTCCAACATGGGCCACCTGCTCGGCACCGGCCTGCTCGACGCCGAGGAGAGCGCCCTGGTCGCCGCCCGGCTCACCGCCCCGGGCATGGACAGCGGCTACGGGCTGCGCACCCTGGACGCCGCCGCGGCCGGCTTCAACCCGCTCGGCTACCACACCGGTTCGGTCTGGCCGCACGACAGCGCAATCGCCGTCCACGGCCTCGCCAAGGCCGGACTGCACGAGGCCGCCGAGCCGCTGGCCGCCGGACTGGTGCGCGCCGCCGCGGGCTTCGACCACCGGCTGCCCGAACTCTTCGGCGGCCACCCGCGCGAGCACTACGCCCGTCCCGTCCCGTACCCGGCGTCCTGCCGCCCGCAGGCCTGGGCCGCCGCCTCCGCCGTGACGGTCCTCCAGTCGCTGCTCGGCCTGGAGGCCGACGCACCGGGCCGCCGGCTGACGGTCCGGGCGCGGGTGCCCGCCGGGTACGAGTCGCTGCGGATCGACGGGCTGACGGTGGCCGGACTGCCGATCGAGGTGACCACCGACCACACCGGCGCGCTCCGGCTGCGGGCACCCGAGGGCTTCACGGTCACCGTGGTCGACTGACCGGCGGCACCGCGGTGCGCCGACGGTGCTTCGGTCGCGCGGAACACAGGTCGGCTCCGGCTCCCACCCGGGAACCGGAGCCGAACCGGGAGTTCCGGTGGTTACCGCAGGACGTCGACGAGGATGACGGCGCCGAGGACGACGGAGGCCAGGAGCCCGACCTTCACCGGCGTCAGCCGGTCCCGCACCTGGGCGCCCGGCCGGACGCGCTCGCCCGGCTCGGTGCTGAGCTCCCACCAGTTGACGACCCGGCGGAAGTCCGTGTCGAAGTCGGCCGACGGGTAGAAGGTGCTGCTCTGGAGGGCCGGAAGCGAGCGGCGCCGGCCGTCGACGGTGTGGATCCGGGCCGCGCGCGTGCCCTCGCTCATGCCGAAGCCCTTGGTCTCCCGCACGTCGATCCAGGCGATCTGCTGCCAGGAGTAGGTGCGGCCACGGCCGAGCCCCCAGCAGAGGGTGATCCCGTCGGCGCCGACCCGGCTCCAGCACCGCATGGTGGCGAAGCGGCTCGGGACGGCGATCACCAGGGTCCCGGCGACGATCAGGAGCGTCGGGACGAGGCCGAGCCTCTCGTAGCCGATGACCAGTTGGGCCGCGAGGATGACCGCGAGCAGACCGAAATCGGACCAGGACGGGCGGAACTTGTCTTTCCCCCGGAAGATCAGTTCGTTCACAGGGCGCACCCTACGCCCCGGCCGCCGGGCCCCGACAGGGCGGGGCT
>NZ_JBHUAL010000303.1:0-8019 GCF_042789775.1 Kitasatospora sp. NPDC056800
GCGTCATCACCGACTCGGTCCACAACAAAGCGCGCATCATCGATGTCACGCCGGGCCGCATCCGCACCGCGCTGGACGAGGGGGTGTGAGGCGAGGTGGCCCCGGAGGGGTCAGCGGGCGGCGGCGCGTTGGAGGGCGCTGGCGAGGAGGGCGAGGTCGGTGGGGCCGTTGCCGAGTTCGCGGACGGGCCGGCGGGCCGGCGGGGCGCCGAGCTGGAGCGGGTCTATCGCGACGACGGTGGGCCGCAGGGTGGCGGTGCGCGGGATGCGGCCGCTGATCCGGGCGGTCTGGAAGGCGGTGACGCCGCCGTCCGGGAGGCGGAGGTAGCCGCGGCCGGGGGTGTCCTCGGGCAGGGCGGCCGCGTCGCCGAGGTGGATCAGCAGGTCGGAGTCGGCCGGGTCCTCGGTGCGCAGGGCGATCCGCAGCAGCGCGGCCTCGTCCACCTCGGTGCCGGCGCTCTCCTCCGGGCGGCCGGTGGCGACGGCGAGGTGGACGCCGAGCGGTCCGCCGCGGCGGGCGACGGCGGCCAGCGCGCGGGCGAGCGGGCGGCCGGCGGCGGAGGTGGGGGAGAGCAGGGCGTCGTAGTCGTCGACGACGACGACCAGCCGGGCGGGGGGAGCGGCGGGGCCGGTCGGGCGGGGGCCCTCCGCGCTGCGCGGCGGGATGATCCGGGGCGTGGTGGCCGCTCCGCCGCCGACGGCGGCGGGCACCGGGACCTTGGGGTGCTCGGCGTCCGCCTCCGGCCCGTCCAGGCTCTGCGCGTCCAGGCTCTGCCCGTCCAAGATCCGGGCGGCGTGCCAGGAGGCGAAGTCCAGCCCGTCGAACAGCCGTTCCCGCAGGGTGAGTTCGTCCTCCAGCGCCTCGGCCGCGAGCAGCGCGGCGCGCGGGTCGGCGGCGGCGTTCACCCGGCCGCTGACGTGCGGCAGCTCGGTGCAGCCGTCCAGTCCGTCCTGGCCGTCTGCGGTGGCCCGGCCCTCGATGATCGTGACGGCGAGCCGCCCGGGCCGCTCGGAGACGGCGAGCGAGGCGACCAGGGTGCGCAGCAGCTCGGTCTTGCCGGAGCCGCGGGCGCCGCCGATCAGCAGGTGCGGGCCGCCCGGGTCGGGGGAGGGGACGGTGAGTTCGGGGTCGGCGAGGTCGAGGGTGCAGAGCTCGTCCCGGGTGGTGCCGAGCAGGGCGGTGGCGGCGCCGATGCCGCCGGCGTGGGCGTCCCAGCGGGCGGACAGCTTGGCCGGGGTGACGGTGTCGAGCTGCAGCAGGTCGAGCAGCCGCAGCACGTCGGGCAGCGGGCCGCGGGCGGCCGGGGTGGCCTCGCGCAGCGGGGCGAGGACCCGGGCCAGCCGTTCGGCCCAGGCGTCCGAGACGGCGTCCAGCGAGACCTCGTGGAGGGTCTCCCGGCCGCGGGCGACCGGCCGGGACAGCGACAGCTGGGTGCCGACCTCGCCGGTGATCAGGGCGGTGGCGCCGAGGCCCCGGGGGAGCAGTTCGGGCTGCTCGGCGAGGCAGATCGGGAAGATGCCGACCGCCGGGCCCTGGCGCAGCAGCAGGTCGAGCGCCTGCCGGGCGGCCTCGGTGGCCGGGCGGCCGTCGACCACGACCACGGTGGCGGGGTGGCCGCCGAGGCCGCTGGGGCCGCTGAGCCGGGCGGTGAGCTCGGTCAGCCGGGCGGTGGCCTGTTCGTCGTCGAGGCCGATCAGCAGCCGGCAGTCCTGGCCGTCGACCGGGCGCAGGTGGGGCAGCCACAGGGCCCAGGCCCAGGTGTCGACGCGGTCCTCGGCGGCGCGGGCCGGGTCGGCGTCGACCACGACCAGGCTCAGCCCGGTCGGCGGGTGCAGCGCGGCGAGCTGGGCGACGACGGCGCGGGTGAGCGCGTCCAGGCGCTCGCGCGGGCCGCTGAGGCCGAGGCTGCCGGCGGTCTGCAGGTCGAGGGTGACCGGGACGGCGGGCAGCATGGTGCCGGGCGTGGTGCCGGGGCCGCCGGGGCGGTCGGCGGTGCCGAGCCGCAGGGTGAGCGCGTCGGGGTGGCCGGGGCCGCGCTCCCAGAGCCGGGGGCCGGGGCCGACGGCGTTGAGCAGCAGGGTGGCGAGGTCGGGCCAGCGTTCGCGCTGGGCGGCGGTCTGGCGCAGCCGCACCGCGGCGTGGTGGCGCTCGGCGCTCTCCTGGCCGGGCGGTTCGGCGGCGCGGCCGGGCAGCAGGGAGAACAGGCCGCGGCCGCGGCCGGGCGCGGGTTCGGGGGCGGCGGGCGGCTCGACCACGGGCGGTGCGGGCCGGACCGGCCCGGGGGCGGCGAGCTGGAGGTGGCCGTGGCCGTCCGGCAGGGCGGCGCGGACGGCTCCGGCGGCCTCGGCCGGGTCGGGGGCGGTCACCTGGAGGGTGGACTCGCCGATCCGCAGCACGGCGCCGGGCTCCAGCGGGACGGCGGCCTCCGGCGGGACGGGCGGGACGAGCCGGCCGTCCAGGGCGGTGCCGTTGGTGGAGCCGAGGTCGCGTACGGAGATCCGGCCGTCCTCGGCGAGGTGCAGGGAGAGGTGCAGCCGGGAGACGTCCGGGTCGTCGAGCGGGACGTCGGCCTCGGCGGAGCGGCCGATCCGGATCTCCCGGCCGTGCAGCCGGTGCACGCCGCCGGCGTCGGGGCCGCCGACCACCCGCAGTTCGGCGGCGGCGGGGGCGTCGTCGGGGTCGTCGGCGGTCGGGTCGGGCTCGTTCAGGCTGAGGACGGCGCCGTCGAGCAGCGGGGGGTGGCCGAGCAGGGTGTGCTCGTCGACCCGGTGCGCCCCGGCGTACAGGTGTACGTGGGTGGCGGCCCGCGGCCCGCGCACGCCCACGGCACCCGCGAGCGCGCCCGCGATGGCGCCGAGTGCGGTGCCGACGGGCGCGGTCACCAGCACGTCCACGTAGGGAATGGCGGAGCCGGCGGCGGACGGGCCGCTGCGCGGTCGGAGGACGGTCAGCCGGATCTGCATCTCGCCCGCGGGTCCCTTCTGCTGATGTGAAGCCTGGTGCCGCTGCCCGGTGCCAAGGGCACCGTTGGGCCACACGAGTGGCGAGTGTCCATCCTGCCATCCGTCGTGGACGGTCCGCGCACCGTACCGGATTTGACGATCTTGCGATCGTGGCCGTGGCGGGGGCGACGGAGAGTCAGGTTTGCCGCCCCCTCGCAGCGTCCCGGGGACCTTCCCTAGGGGATCTCCCCCAACCCTTCCCCAGACCGTGCGGATGGCCTACCGACCACCTCAAAAACCCGTACGGTCACCGTTAGAGTGGCCGCAGACACGGGCCCGGCAGGCTCACCGCACCGGCGGAGGAGCGCCCCGCGCGGGCGGCACGGCGAGGAGTGCGACAGGTGCGGCCAGTCGGCAGCAAGTATCTGCTGGATGAGACCCTCGGGCGGGGTGCGACCGGCACCGTCTGGCGCGGCGTGGTGCGCGAGGACGTCCAGGTGCCGGGCTGCCCGCCCGGGCAGCGGGTGGCGATCAAGGTGCTGCGCGAGGAGCTGGCCGCCGACCCCGACGTGGTGATGCGCTTCCTGCGCGAGCGCTCCCTGCTGCTGCGGCTGACCCACCCCAACATCGTCCGGGTCCGCGACCTGGTCGTCGAGGGCGAGCTGCTGGCCCTGGTGATGGACCTGGTGGACGGCCCCGACCTGGCCCGCTACCTGCGCGCCAACGGCCCGTTCAGCCCGATCGCCGGCGCCCTGCTGATGGCCCAGGTCGCGGACGCGCTGGCGGCCAGCCACGCGGACGGGATCGTCCACCGCGACCTCAAGCCGGCCAACGTGATGCTCGCCTCCACCGTGGTGGACGGCGTCGAGCGGATGCACCCGCTGCTGACCGACTTCGGCATCGCCCGGCTCGCCGACTCCCCGGGCGTCACCCGCACCCACGAGTTCGTCGGCACCCCCGCCTACGTCGCGCCGGAGTCCGCCGAGGGCCGTCCGCAGACCTCCGCGGTGGACGTGTACGGCGCCGGGATCATGCTGTACGAGCTGGTCACCGGCCGCCAGCCGTTCCAGGGCGACAGTGCCCTCGCCGTGCTCCAGGCCCACCTGGCCCAGGAGCCGCAGCGGCCCAGCACCATGCCCGAGCCGCTCTGGACGGTGATCGAGCGCTGCCTGCGCAAGGACCCGGCCCAGCGGCCCGGTGCCACCTCGCTGGCGCACGCGCTGCGGGTGGTCGCGGCCGGGGTCGGCGTGCACGCCTCCCCGGCGGCGGTGGACGAGGCGCTGGCGGTCGGCGCCCTGCTGCTGCCGGACCCGCAGCCGACGGCCGTCCCCGGCAGCATGCCGCCGCTGCCGCCCGCGATGGTGCCGGGCGCCCTGGCCCCGGGCTTCATGGTCCCCGGTACGACCCCCGGCGCCGAGGACCACACCCAGGTGCTGCCGCCGACCAGCGGGCAGTACGACCCGGCCGCGGCGACCGCGGTGATGGGCACCCAGCCGCCGCCCCCGCAGGGCGCCCCGGACCGCACCCGGGTGATGCCGCCCGCCGCCGTGCCGCCGCCCCCGCCCGCCGGGCCGCCGCAGGAGGAGGCGCCGCACCCGTGGCAGACCCAGCTGCGCGCGGCGCGGGACCGCAACCAGCAGACCCAGGTCGGCTACTTCGGCCCGGAGGACTACGAGGACCTCCCGCAGCCGCAGGTCGCCCCGCAGCCCTACCAGGCCGGGCAGGGGGGCCCGGGCGGCCACGGCGGCCAGGGACACCGGCCGGGCCAGGGCGCCCCGGGCGGGCGCCCCGGCGGGCAGCAGCCCGGCGGCTACCGCCAGGCCCCGCCCCCGCCCGGCTACGCCCAGCGCCCGCCGGTGGCCCCGCCGCCCTACCAGGCGGGCCAGGCGGGCCAGGCCGGCCAGGGAAGCCAGGGCGGCCAGGGCGGCCAGCGGGGCCAGGGCGGCCGTCCGCAGCCGCCCGGCGGCTACCGGCAGGCCCCGGGCGGGTACGGCCAGTCGCAGGGCGGCTACCCGCCGCCGCCCGCGCCCACCCCGGCGCCGCGCCGGGCCGAGCCGCCCGCGCCGCAGTACCGGGAGGCCCCGCCGCAGCGCCGCGAGGAGCCGCCGGCCCCGGCCCGCCGCGAGCCCGGGCCGGCCCGCGAGCCGCGCCCGCGCAGCCGCAACCGGATGTACATCCCGGGGCTCGGCTGCTTCAAGGGCTGTCTGATGGTGCTGCTGGTGCTGGCCGTGGCCGGGGTGGCGCTGTGGAACTTCACGCCGCTGCCGCACTACTGGGACAACGTCGTGGGCTGGTTCGACTCGGCGCGCGACTGGGCGAACAGCCTCTTCGGCAAGTAGCGCCGCCCGAGGCCGGAGCCGATCCGGAGCCGGAACCGGTCCGGGTCCGGACGGCGTTCCGGCCTCCGGCCCGCCCGGGCGGCCACATTGACGCTATGTCGACAATTATCGAGATTTCTCGGCCGGGACTCCCGCTCCGGGCCCTTCGGGCGGCCCCCGCAGGCCCTCCGGGCGCGTAGGTTGGTCGCTGTTGTCCCGCCCCACCGAGCGCGCCGGACCCCCGGAGCGCTCCCGCGCCGCCCACGGAGCAGCATTGGCACGCAAGATCGGCAGCCGGTACACCGTCCACCAGGTGATCGGCCGGGGTTCGGCCGGGACGGTCTGGCTCGGTGAAGGGCCCGACGGCCCGGTGGCGGTCAAGCTGCTGCGCGAGGACCTCGCCGCCGACCAGGTGCTGGTCGGCCGCTTCGTCCAGGAGCGCACCGCGCTGACCAGCCTCGACCACCCCCGGGTGGTCGGCGTGCGCGACATGGTGGTGGACGGCAGCGACCTCGCCCTGGTGATGGAGCTGGTCCAGGGCACCGACCTGCGCTCCCGGCTGGAGCGGGACGGCGCGCTGCCCCCGCAGACCGCCGCCTCGGTCATCGCCGACGTCGCCGACGGCCTGGCCGCCGCGCACGCGGCCGGGATCGTCCACCGCGACGTCAAGCCGGAGAACGTCCTGCTCGACCTCGCCGCCGCCCCCGGCCCCGGCGGCGCCCCGCGCGCCAAGCTCACCGACTTCGGGGTGGCCCGCCTGGTCGACGCCCCGCGCCGCACCCGGGCCACCCGGATCATCGGCACCCCGGACTACCTCGCCCCCGAGATCATCGAGGGCCTGGAGCCGCGCGCCGCCGTCGACATCTACGCCCTCGCCACCGTGCTGTACGAGCTGCTGGCCGGCTTCACCCCGTTCGGCGGCGGCCACACCGGCGCGGTGCTGCGCCGGCACGTCACCGAGCAGGTCCCGCCGATCCCCGGCCTGCCGGACGGGCTGTGGCGGATCATCTCCGAGTGCCTGGCCAAGGCCCCGGCCTCCCGGCTGCGCGCCGCCGAGCTGGCCTCGCGGCTGCGCGAGCAGCTGCCCTCGCTGGCCGGCCTGCCGGTGCTCGCCGTGCCCGGCCAGGGCCGGGCCCCGGCCGAGGAGCAGCTGACCCCCGGCGAGGCCGTCTACGCCGAGATCGACGCCGGCCCCGGCATCCACAAGCGCCGCCGCGGCCCGGCCGTCCCGCTGGTGCCCGGCGCCGCCCCGGACTCCACCCGGGACACCCACACCAGCCTGCGCCGCCCGTCGGCCGACGAGCTGGCCGCGTACGCGCTCGAGTCCCGCGCCCAGCGCGCCGCCCCGGGCCACCGCCGGGACCGCCAGGCGCTGCTGCGCCGCCGCCGGCTGCTGGCCGTGCTGATCGCCACCGTGCTGCTGCTGGCGGGCGCCGCCGCGGCCTGGACGGCCTTCGCGGCCACCGTCCCGGACGGCGGCCACCCGGCCCGTCCGGCGGTGTCCGGCACGGCCCCGCGGGCGCCGTAGCCGGGGCCGTGGCCGCCGTCGTGAGGCCGGGGGGACCGGGGGTGTCGTCATGACCACTCCCGGAACCATTACCCTGGGGGCGTGGCAGCCGTCGATCCTTCCGAAGAGCTCAAGAACCTCGATACGACCATGGGGTCGATCGAGGCCGTCATCGACCTGGACAAGATCCGGGCCGACATCGCGGTCCTGGAGGAGGAGGCAGCCGCCCCCACCCTGTGGGACGACGTCGCGAACGCGCAGAAGGTGACCAGCCGGCTCTCCTTCCTCCAGGGCGAACTGCGCCGGGTCGAGGGCCTGCGCAGCCGTATCGACGACCTGGGCGTGCTGTTCGAGCTCGCCGAGGCCGAGGACGACGCGGACACCCGCACCGAGGCCGAGAACGAGCTCGTCGCCCTCCAGAAGGCGGTCGAGGAGCTGGAGGTCCGTACCCTCCTGTCCGGCGAGTACGACGCCCGCGAGGCGCTGATCAACATCCGGGCCGAGGCCGGTGGCGTGGACGCCGCCGACTTCGCCGAGCAGCTCATGCGCATGTACCTGCGCTGGGCCGAGCGGCACGGGTACCCCACCGAGGTGTACGACACCTCGTACGCCGAAGAGGCCGGCATCAAGTCCGCGACCTTCACCGTGAAGGCCCCGTACGCCTACGGCACCCTCTCGGTCGAGCAGGGCACCCACCGCCTGGTCCGCATCTCGCCGTTCGACAACCAGGGCCGCCGGCAGACCTCCTTCGCCGGTGTCGAGGTGCTCCCCGTCGTCGAGCAGTCCGACCACGTCGACATCGACGAGGGCGAGCTCCGGGTGGACGTCTACCGCGCCTCCGGCCCCGGCGGCCAGGGCGTCAACACCACCGACTCGGCGGTGCGCATCACGCACATCCCGACCGGCATCGTGGTCTCCTGCCAGAACGAGCGCTCGCAGATCCAGAACAAGGCGTCCGCGATGAACGTCCTCCAGGCCAAGCTGCTGGAGCGGCGCCGCCAGGAGGAGAAGGCGGCGATGGACGCGCTCAAGGACAGCGGCAGCTCCTGGGGCAACCAGATGCGCTCCTACGTGCTGCACCCGTACCAGATGGTGAAGGACGTCCGCACCGCGTACGAGGCCGGCAACCCGCAGGCCGTGCTGGACGGCGACATCGACGGCTTCATCGAGGCCGGGATCCGCTGGCGCAAGCAGCGCGAGACCAGCGCCGAGTAGCGGCAGACGACGAAGGCCCCCGACCGCAGTGGTCGGG
>NZ_JBHUAL010000304.1:0-7979 GCF_042789775.1 Kitasatospora sp. NPDC056800
GCGGGCGCGGCCCGTGGCGCCCCCGGTGCCGGGGGGGTCCGCCCCGGCCCGCGCACCGGCCCGGTGGCGCCCCCCGGGGGGGGGGCCCCACGGAGGGGTCACGGTGTCACGCGGCGGTCGTGGTGCGGCGGACCGGCCGCGGCCTCACGCCACGGCCGCCCCGACCTGGCTCTGCTGCGGCTGGACGGCCGTTCCGCCCCCGGACGCCCCGGCGGCGGCGTCCGCCCGCCGGGAGCGCTGGCGCAGGTGCACGACCCACCACCCGAGCCCGCGCAGGGCGCAGACCAGCGTGGTGGCGAAGAACAGGGTGTAGACGACGTTGAACACCATCAGGATCGCGTACACGAAGGCGACCGAGCTGCCGAACACGAACTGGGCCCGGCCCTTCACCGGCGTCGTGCCCGGGTCGCTGATCATGTAGTTGGTGAACAGCACGAAGGCGACACCCGTCATCGGGCCGAGCGCGGAGAACAGCGCGACGTCCCAGATCCAGTGCCGGAGGAACGCCTGGATGGCGAACGCGCCGAGCCAGCCGACGATCAGCGGGGTCCGCTTGGTGAGCAGCGCGTTGATCACGGTTCCCGCCGTGGCGATGATCAGCGGGATCATCACCCGGAAGAAGGTGTTCGCGTTCTCCGTGAACTCGTAGGGCGGCGCGATGCTGAACCACGAGCCGAAGCACACCAGCGACATCGTGATCCCGAAGTTGGACGGGTTCATGAAGTGCCGCATCCGGCCGGCGATCGGTGCCTGCAGGGCGTGCTTGCCGCCGACGCCGATGACCACGCCGAAGACGATCGGCAGCAGCTGGTTGTTGCCGTAGGTCAGCATGTTGACCGCGAGCGCCGTGATGTGGGCCGGCAGCAGGAACTCGTACACGCCGCGGAACCCGTTCCCGCGGAAGCGGGGGGCGCGGCGCTGGGCCCAGGCGCTGATCAGCTCGAAGGCGATCTCGCAGGCGTAGGCGGTGAACACCGCGACGAACGGCCACAGCCAGGGCTGCTCGAAGCCGAGCAGGGTGTAGCCGAAGATGTTGAACACGCTGATCGAGAGGGCGAAGTTCCGCAGGGCGAGGTACCGGGGGTCCTTCGGCTTCGCGGGGGCGGCCGGTGCGGCCGCCGGGGCGCCGCCGGCTCGGGGTTGCACGCTCGCGCTCATCGGTTCGGGACCTCCTGGACCTGGTCGGTCAGCACGAGCGTGTGCGTGCCGGGGCTGAGCTGCTCGCTCTTCTCGTGCAGTCCGCCGGCGGCGTCCCGCCACCTCAGGTCGACGGTGACCGGCCCCTGGTGGGCGCCGAGGCCGAACCGCACGTCGAAGCTGCGGAAGCCGCCGTGGCCGCCCCCGCCGTCGAGCCGGGAGATCTGGGTGCCGGTCGGGGTGGTGACCCGCACGGTGGCGTCGTACGCGGGCGCCCCGGTGTTCACCAGGCCCTGGCCCGCGGCGCCCTCACCGGTCGGCCGGTAGAGCCGCAGGTTCAGCTGACTGCCCAGCGCCGGCGCGGTGTTGGCGTAGAAGGCGGGCGGCCCCCACTGGCGGGCCACCGCGAAGTCCAGCCGGCCGGTGCCCGTGGTGTCGCCGGTGGCGAGGCCGCGGGTCGGCGTCGGCACGGCGATGCCCAGCCGGGAGCTGATGTTCACGTACGGGCCGTCGGGGGTCTTGGCGTAGAAGGCGATCGCCTCGTCCCCGGCGATGTCGTCGCCGGGCTGGACGTTGGGCCACATCGCGGGGTTGGACAGCAGGTCGTCGTTGGTCATGGCCATCTCCTGGAGCCACGGCCAGCGGTCGATCTTCCCCTTGACGAAGCCGGTGGCCTGGAGCACCGCGAGGTCGCCGCTGTTGAGGAAGTCGCCCATCTTGGTGTCCCAGCCCCACCCGGTCCAGGCCATGCCGTGCTCCTGGGCCTCCTGGGTGAACGGGGCGATGCCGGCGGCGAGCTTGCGGCGCATGTCGGCCTCGTCCTTGGCCTTGTTGATCCAGAGGAAGTTGCTCTCCTCCAGGCCCCAGGCGACGGTGATGTTGCTGACCATCATGTCGAAGTCGCCGTTGCGGCCGATGTCGCCGAAGTCGACGCCCATGCCCTTGAACGAGCCGTTGCCGAGGACGAAGGACTTGGGCGTGGTCGGCGTGCGCTCGCCCTTGGCCTCGCTGAACTCGATGTGCCCGGGCGTGGACCGGTTGTAGAGCAGGTGCCCGTGTCCGAAGTCGTTGGCGATGTACAGCTCGGGCAGTCCGTCACCGGTCAGGTCGGCGCCCGAGATGGCCAGCGTCCACCCGGTCGACGCGTCGTAGGGGATCGCGCCCTTCTCCTCCACGTACGACGCGGTGGGCTCCGTCCCCGAGGTGCTCTGCTGCCAGCGCAGCACGTGGTCGCCGCCGGCGTTCTTGGCGCTGGACAGCGAGTCGTTCATCACGACGTTGTTCAGCCCGTTCGGGTCGAGCACGTCGGAGTCGGGGAAGTAGTTGCCGATCACGATCGACGGGCGCCCGCTGCCGTCGATGTCGCCGACGTAGTCCGCGTCGGTGTTCCAGCGCGGGCCGTGGTACTTCCCGTCCAGGGACTCCGAGGGCACCAGCTCGCGCGGCACGTAGGAGGCCGCGGCGGGGGTCGTGGCGTCCGACCTGGCCATGAACAGGATCGGCGTGCGGCCCCAGTACGTCACCAGCAGGTCCATCCGGCCGTCGCCGTTGAAGTCGCCGGGCGTGCAGCCGGTGGGCGCCATGGTGTCGTCCATCGGCAGCGGCCTGCCGTCCAGCACGAAGGGCGTGAAGCGGTCGGCCGGCCGGGCGGTCGGGGTGTACGTCACGATCACGCTGTCGGTCCTGGTGTCGACGATGCACATGCCGTCGGCCACGCCGTGCCCGGTCAGGTCGTTGATCGCGATGCTGGCCCCGACCGAGGAGATCCACGAACGGATCTTCTGGTAGGCCGGGTTGACGGTCCGGACCGTCCGCATCGGCCGCTGCTCGTAGCCGGGCGGCATCGCGATGGGCAGTTCCTTGAAGCCGTACTGCTTCGCGACCTCCTCCGCCCCGGCCGCCGCGACCGAGGTCCGTACGGCGAAGAACAGCGAGGTGGCCACCATTATCACCACCAGGCCTGGAATCAGTCTGCGGATTCGTTCACGGTACGCCACCGGGTTCCCCTCTCGACGGATCGAATACGACCCCGTGCCCGCGTCGAGTGCAGGACGCGGCCAAAACCCCCTGCTGGCAGGACGGTTCGGGATGACGGAATTCACGACCCGAAATGCGCCGGCGATAGGCACGTCACGCGCGGGTCTACTGTACGAGGATGTACGCAAAGCACTCGGAATCGCTACTTCCCCGTTGCTCAGCGGGAGGAATTGCGGCAGCCGCCGGGACCGTCGGCCGGCCCGCGACCGCACGACGAAGCGCCCTCCCGCGCGCGTGCCGCGGAAGGGCGCTTCCAGAACTCAAGGGAGGTTCACCGGGGGGGAATGACTTCCCCCGTCCGCCGGTTCACCGGTTCACCGGTCAGGCGTACGTGACGACCGCGCGGAAGCGCGCCTCACCCCGCTCGACCCGGTCCAGCGCCTCGGCGACCCGCTCCTTGGGGAAGGTCTCGACCAGCGGCGTGACGGCCCCGGAGGCGACCAGGTCGAGGGCCTCGGTGAGCCGGTCGAGGCCGTTGTGGGTGGCGCCGATCACCTGCTGGCGCTGCGCCCAGAACGGGCTGGTCGGCGGGATGGCGAAGGGCTCGACCGGGTCGATGGTGGCCAGCACCATCCGGCCGTTCGGCCGCAGCCCCTGGAGGGCCCCGGCGGCGGCCCGGCAGGAGGTGCCGGTCACCAGGACGACGTCGGCGCCGCCGATCGCCCGCAGCCCCTCACCGTCGGCGACCACGTGGTCCGCGCCCAGGGTCCGGGCCAGCCGGTGCTTGTCCGGCGAGCTGGTGACGGCCACGGTCTCGAAGCCGCCGGCCCGGGCGAACTGCACGGCGAGGTGGCCGAGTCCGCCGATCCCGAGCACCGCGACCCGTTCACCCGGTCCGGGATCGGCGGCGCGCAGCGCGCTCCACGCGGTGTAGCCCGCGCACAGCACGGGGGCGGCGGTCTCGTACGGGACGGCGTCCGGCAGCAGCACGGTGCTCGCGGCCGCCACCGCGACGTACTCCGCGTGTCCGCCCTGCACGGTGAGGCCGCTCATCACGGCCTCCGGGCAGTTCATCCCGGACTGCCCGGAGAGCGGGAGGTTGAGCCGGCAGTACGCGCACCGGCCGCAGGTCGCCTGCACCCAGGTGGCGCCGACCCGGTCGCCGACCCGGCGGCCGGTCACCCCGGCGCCGACCTCGACGACCTCCCCGGCGGCCTCGTGCCCGACCACCACCGGAGCGAACGCCGGGAAGGGGAACACGCCCTGACTGACCAGCAGGTCGTTGTGGCAGACCCCGCAGGCGTGGACCCGGATCAGCACCTGGCCGGGACCGGGCCTCGGGGTGGGGATCTCGCGAAGCTCCCAGCGCGCCTTGGCCTCGGGTACGACGGCTGCCCACATCGGCCGAACCACCTTTCCTGTCAACTGCTCCGCGGCCCGAGCCGGACCGGGAGGGTCTGGACGCCGTTCATGATGAAGGTGGCCTGCGGTGCCAACTCCTCGGCGGGTACGGCGAGTTCAAGGTCCGGGAAGCGCCGGAACAGCGCGGCGAGGGCGGTCTCGGCCTCCATCCGGGCCAGCGGCATGCCGATGCAGCGGTAGACGCCGTGGCCGAAGGAGAGGTGCTCCTTGTTCGCCCGGGTGGCGTCGAAGGCGTCGGCGTCCTCCCCGTGGACGGCGCGGTCGCGGCCCGCCGCCGCGAAGTTGATCAGGACGGGCTCCCCCTTGGCGATGGTGACCCCGCCGAGCTCGATGTCCTCCACCGCGAAGCGGAACGGCAGGTGCGCGACCGGCGCCTCGGCGCGCAGGCTCTCCTCGATCACCTCCGCCCAGCCCACCGCGCCGGACCGGAGCAGCGCCCGCTGGTCGGGGTGGGTGAGCACGGCCCGGACGGTGTTGGCGAGCAGGTTCATCACCGGCTCGGTCCCGGTGGCGAGCAGCAGGTGCAGGGTGCCGACCAGTTCGGAGTCGCTCAGCCGGGATCCGTCCTCCTCCTGGGCCTGGACCAGGTCGCTGGTCAGATCGTCCCCGGGGTCGCGGCGCTTGCCCTCGACGAACTCCAGCATCTCCCGGTGCCACCGCTCGACGTTGGCCGCGGACTCCTCCGGCGTGATGGTGGTGTCGACGTTCACCTCGCCGCCGCGCAGCATCCGCTCACGGTCCCCGGCCGGCACGCCGAACAGGTCGCAGATCACCCGGGCCGGCATCGGATGGGCGAAGCGGGCCTTGAGGTCGACCACCTCGCCGGGCGCGAGGCGGCCGAGGTCGTCCAGCAGCTCCTCGACGGCCTTCTCCACCTCGGCCCGCATCGCCTCGACCCGGCGCGGGGTGAAGGCGCCGGCGGTCAGCCGCCGCAGCCGGGTGTGGTCGGCGCCGTAGCGGGTGGTGAGGTTGTCCATCAGCACCCAGCCGATGAGCGGGAAGTCCGCGCCGATCCGGCCCTCGGCGAACGCCGCCCAGTGCCGGCGCGGGTCCTTGGACAGGCGGTGGTCGGCCAGGGCCAGCCGGGCGACGTCCTGGCCGGTGATCGACCAGGCCGGTACGCCACCGGGCAGTTCGATCCGGGCGACCGGGCCGTTCGCCCGGATCCGGGCACCCTCCGCGTGGATGTCACGTCCGGCTCGGTCGATGACGACGGGGGCGGGGAGTGACACGGAAGCCTCCAGGCGGTCGGAGCGGGGCGCGGGCGGAGTCAGGGAGTCGCCGGGTCGCGGGGCCACGCGGCAGCGGGGCCAGGGCCGTTGACCGGCCCTGTCGAGGCTGGCACCCGCGCGGGGTGCCCGCATCTCCCGGCTTGCGGCGTCCCCCCGCCGGGCGGCGGGGCGGCCGCCCAGCGCAATCGGGAAGATGCGGCGGCCGACGGCCCGGTGTGACGCTGGCCGTCACCGGGCCGTGGTGATCGCGGCCGGGAACCGCCGGATAAGGAGAGAGCCATGTCCGCCACTCCCCCGCCCACCGCCGCCGACGTCGCCGCGCTGCGCGCCGTCCCGGAACTCATCATCGCGGCCTGGGCACGGCACGACGCCGACGGCTTCGCCTCGGTCTTCACCGACGACGCGACGCTGATCCTGCCCGGGGACGTCTACCTGACCGGCCGCGAGCAGATCCGCGCCTTCATGGCGCAGGCGTTCGCCGGCCCGTTCAAGGGCACCCAGGTCACCGGTGAGCCGCAGTCGGTCCGCCCGCTGGCCGACGACGTGGCCGTCCTGGTCACCAAGGGCGGCGTGCTGGCCCCCGGGGACACCGAGGTGACGCCCGAGCGGGCGATCCGGGCGACCTGGGTGCTGGCCAGGCAGGGCGCCGACTGGCGGATCGCCTCGTACCAGAACACCCCCGTCGCCGCCTGAGCCCGGAGCCGGAGCGGCGGGGCCGTCGCCCGCTCTCCCCGCCGGAGAGCGCGCGGCGGCCCCGGCTCCGCACCGACCGCCGGCCCTCCCCCGGCGGCCCGGCCGATCGACGCTCCGGGGCGCCGCGCGGCCGGTACAGTGCCGTGCGGGACGGTGCCGTACGGCTGCGGCACCCCCGCACGGACCGGCCGGTACGCCGGCCGCCACCCCTCCGGCGCCGGCCCGGGTCGGCGCACGGTCCCGCTGAGAGGACTCGGATGCGTCCCTTCCGTATCGACATCCCGCAAGAAGCCCTCGACGACCTGGACCGCCGGCTCGCGGCCACCCGCTGGCCCGGCGAAGTCCCCGGCGCCGGCTGGCGGCGCGGCGTGCCGCTCGGCTACCTGAAGGAACTGGCCGAGTACTGGCGCACCGGCTTCGACTGGCGCAAGGCCGAGGCGCACCTCAACTCCTTCCCGCAGTTCCTGACCGAAGTCGACGGCGTGGACGTCCACTTCCTGCACGTCCGCTCGCCCGAGCCGGACGCCCTGCCGCTGGTCGTCACCCACGGCTGGCCCGGCTCGGTGGCGGAGTTCCTGGACGTGATCGGCCCGCTGACCGATCCGCGGGCCCACGGCGGCGATCCCGCCGACGCGTTCCACCTGGTCATACCCTCGCTGCCCGGCTACGGCTTCTCCGGCCACCCCCGGGAGGCCGGCTGGGACACCGCCCGGGTCGCCCGGGCCTGGGCCGAGCTGATGCGTCGGCTCGGCTACGACCGGTACCTCGTCCAGGGCGGCGACTGGGGCATGCCGGTCTCGCTGCAGCTGGGCCTGGCCGACCCGGAGCACGTGGCCGGCGTCCACCTCAACATGCTCGCCACCTTCCCGCCGCAGGACCCGGCCGAGTTCGCGCGGCTGGACCCGGCGGACCGGGCCCGGCTGGAGTTCGCCGGGCACTTCGAGCAGGACGGGGCCGGCTGGCGGAAGATCCAGTCCACCCGGCCGCAGACCCTCGCGTACGGCCTGACCGATTCGCCGGTGGGCCAACTCGCCTGGATCGTCGAGAAGTTCATGGAGTGGACGGCGGCCGGGACGGTTCCCGAGGACGTCGTCGACCGGGACCGGCTGCTGACCGACGTGGCGATCTACTGGCTCACCGCCTCCGCCGGCTCCAGCGCCCAGCTCTACTACGAGTCCAACCGGCTGGACGCCGACTTCCTCCGCACCTGGGCCGGCCCCTGGCCGCTGTCCGCGCCGGTCGGGGTGGCGGTGTTCCCCGAGGACGCGGTCCGGCCGATCCGGCGCTGGGCCGAACGGATCCTGCCGACCCTCGCCCACTGGTCCGAGTTCGACCGCGGCGGGCACTTCGCCGCCCTGGAGCAGCCCGGGCTGTTCGTCGACGACGTCCGGGAGTTCGCGCGTCGGGTCCGCTGAGCGGACCGTTCACGGAGTCGCCCGGCCCCGGGGGGGCGGGGGCGGGCGCGGCCCGTCCGGCGGGCGGCCCGTGCCGCGGGGGGCCCGGTCCCAGACGGGGGCT
>NZ_JBHUAL010000305.1:0-7864 GCF_042789775.1 Kitasatospora sp. NPDC056800
GAAGCCTGCGGCTTGAGCAATCGCTGGCGCGATTGCGGCGGTGCTGACGCACCGCCAGGTGCGGGGGTGCCGGCTGCGCCGTCACCGTGCGTGGTGTTGGCCTCGGCTGCGCCTCGGCGGGTGGGTGAATGGTTGGGGGTATTCGCCTGCGGCGAATACGCGGGGTTGTGCTGGCTTGTTGGGGTGGGCGTGGGGCGTCGCTGCGCTCCGCCCTGTCGTGGCATTGTCCCGGGCCTACGGCCCGTCAATCGGTCGGCATTCCGGTCCTGTTGGAGCAGTGTTTTCACGGCCCTACGGGCCGGTTTGCTGGCAGGGTTTCCCGGGCTGCGCCCGGGGGTGAGCGTTGACGATGTGACGCGGAATTCGGGTAGTGGCCCATCCCTTCGGGGAGGCGGGGTGCCGGCCGGGGCCCGCGGCCCTCGGCGTTGACGATGTGTCGTGGACTTCGGGTATCAGTCACAACCTCACCTTTGGGCGCCCTCCCCGGTCCCGGCCGATGGGGTACTCGGGGCGCGGTTTCGCCTTGTGGTTGCTGGGCCTGCGGCCCGTCCTCCGCCTTGGGACGGGGCCTGCGGCCCTCGGGAGGCGTCTTCGAGCCACCGGTCCGGACAGTAGTCACAACCTCGACTTCGGCCCGAACAGCCTGGCGAACCCATGCCGCGGGTATTCCTCTGCCTTGGCCGTGACAAGGCGCTTAACCAACTCGTCTCTTGAGGCTTGCGCCATGCCCCTCGCCCCAGCAACCGAGTGCCAAAACAAGCAATCATCGAATATCCAGTCACTGCGCTTCTTGTCCAGAATTTCTGCCCGAATTTCTTCCAGGTGATCGAGATAGTACATCCTTGCCTCGTGGCGATCGAGGTAAATATCTCGCAGCGTCGGCCCGGGGCCCTTCAATGTGCCATTCCCATCCCACCGGTAGTCCCTCCGGCCTGGAATCCATTCAGTCGGATCGAGATCACCTTTCTGATTGTTGCAGTAATCACAAGCGGGCACCAGATTCCGAAGGTCGTCTGCACCGCCCCTAGAAAATGGGATCACATGGTCCATGGTTTCAGCTGGCCTGGAACAGTAGGCGCATTCTCCGCCATTTGCAGTCAAAACTACAAGCCATATCCACAAGGGGAACTTCCTTCGGATTCGCCTTGCCATCAAGCACACCTCCCAGCGCCAGAAACCGGAACCTTAGCAGCGGTCACCGACAGCAACCCGAGAATCCCGGCCTGCGGCACAGCCCGTGCATGCCCGTCACAACACAGGGGCGGCAGGCTTTCTCGCTTGCCACCGGGCGCGGCCTGACGGCCTACCAGAACCCCCGCGTTGCACCCCACGGACGGACACGACCTCGACGACGACGACGACGGCGCGGAGGGGACCCGAACGGCCGTCCCCGGCCCGCGCACGGCCCCGGACAGCGGCGCAGCAGGCCGACAAGCGGGGCGCGGCCCGGCCGGAGGAAGCCCAGAAGGCCCCGAACGGGCCGCGGCCCCGACGGCAGACCCGGGACGACGGCCGGGCAGGGGCACAGCAGGCCCCGGACGACGCCGGGTCCGACCCCCACCAAACCGAACACCACCCCCAGCCACCGCAATTCCGACCCGAATTCAGACCACCACCGGCAACCAATCCACCACAACAACCCGACGGAATACCCGGCGGAATTCAGCCCCTGAAAAAGCCCACAACACCGAGCCCACTCCCCGAACGGGCCGACCCGCCCCTCTAGCCCACCAACCACCACACACAGTCACCAGGCTCGCGGTCGGCGCCAACACCGCCGGACGCCCGACGGGCACAAGTAAAGGTCCAGACAACCTGGCCTATGGGGCCATTCCACGGCCATCGCGGCCGACAGGTCACACCCTGAGGCCTTCGGGTGGTTCCGTCACCGGGAGACGGTGACGCAACCACCCCGGCACGGCCCAGGCCAGCGGCGGGCGGGGCCGGGACGGCGCGCGGCCGGGCCTCACGCGCCGGGGCCCGCTTCCGATCCGGCTGGCATTTCGTCAGAATCCTCCGTGTGACGGAACCCTTGAGCACCGGGCCGGCCTGCACACGGCCGGGATGCGGCCGGCCCCTGCCGAAGGCGGCCACCGGCCGCCCCGCCCTGCACTGCAGCCCCGCCTGCCGCCAGGCCGAACACCGCCGACGCCGCCTCGAGGAACAACTCCCCTCCCTGCGCGCCGAGGCCCGCGCCCTCCTGGCCCGCCTGGGCGGCGACGAACAGGCACGCCAGGCCCTGGAGAACCTGGACGGCGGCCAGGTGGCGGTGTTCGTCCGGCACGCCCGCACCGCCCAGGCCGCACTCGACGGCGCCTTCGCCCTCCTCGGACTCCCCGCACCCACCCTCGACCAGGCAGCCGGCGGGCAGCAGGACGGGGCTGGCGCGGCAAGCGCGCGCAGGTCCACGGCCAGCAGGCCGTCCCCGAGAACCTGCTGACCGCCTTCCAGAACGCCTGCGGAGCCGGAGCGGACGAGACGACGGCGAGGCCGGACGCCCTGGTCCCGGACAGCGGCCACGGCCACGGTGAAAGCCCCAGCCGCGGTGAAGGCCCCGGCCGCGGCCGTGCGCCGGCCGCCGAACCGGTACGGATCCGGGCCGCCCTGCCCCCGGACACCCGCCCCCTGCCCACCACCACCGCCTACGACGAACTCCTCCCCACCCGCCGCCGCCACCGCACACCAGGGGCTCCCGACCACCCGGCAGGTGGCACCCCGGGCGAGACCGGCCGGAAGACCACCCGCGCCGCCGGGGCGGACACAGAGCAGCCCGGCCCGGCCCGCCGCTCCGCCGGCCCCGGTGGCAACGACGGAACCGCCCGGGCGCAGCAGACGACCACGGCGGCCGGGGCCCAGCTCACCGTCATCTTCGACGACGGCACCCCGCACACCCACCCCGAACCGGCCGTAGCACCACCACACCGGCCCGAGCGGCCCGTACCCAGCCAGACCGGGGCCGCCACCCCACCAGGCCCCGGCCCGGAACAGGACGACACCACGCCCGCCACCACCGAGACCGAACCCGCCGCCCTGCTCGGCCCCGGCCTGGCCGGTGAGCTCGGCGACGACACCGTCGCCGAGCCGCGCGAGCGGCCGGACACGCCGGACGCCGAACCGGAGAGCCGACCGGACTACGACGGCGGGGCGCAGCGGCAGAAGGGCCCCGCCCCCGGACGGGGCCGGGACGACGACGCGCTCGCGGCCACCGGGGACGAACCCGCCACCGCCGACGGCGGGCGGGCTGGCAGCACGGTGGCACCCGCACCGGCACCCGACAGCCACAACACGCTCACGGCCGCCGAGAACGAACCCGCCACCGACAGCGGGCAGGCCGGCACCACGGTGGTACCCGCACCAGCGCCCGACAGCCACGACACGCTCGCGGCCGCCGAAGCCGAACTCGCCACCGCCGCCCAGGCGCTCATCGGTGACCCGACGTCCGGCCTGTCGAAAGCCGTCAACCGACAGCTGTACCGGCACACCACCGCGCTGGCCCGTGGTGAGGACATGCTGCTGCCCCACCTCCGCTACGCCACCGCCGACCTCGCCAGCCGCCGCGGCCGGCTCCGCCTACCCGACACCCCCCCAAGGCCAACGCCTCCACACCGCCCTCGCCGCCTACGAGAACGCCTGGAACACCACCAGAACCGGCACCGGGACGGCATCAGGAACGGCACCGTGACGGGACCACACCACGATCCACCACAACCCAGCCCGTAACGAAACCAACCCCACCCGTGCGGCACAGCCCCACCAGAACAGGCCAAGACAGCGGGCGGCCGGACGGGCGGCGGGCGCGCAGGGCGAGGGTCACGCCCCGCGGTTCTTCGCCGGGTAGAGCTTCGCGTGCAGCACCCGCACCTCCCACCACGGATCGTCCGGGATGGAGACCAGGACGACCACCAGGTGGCGGGCGGCCGGCCGGCGGCCGCCGAAGGCGGGGCGCGGCGGGCAGGACGCAGCAGGCGGCGGGGCGGCGGGGCGGCGGGCCTCGACCGGCGGTGCGGGCCCGACCGGGCGGCGACTCGCCGACCGTCGGGTGACGGTACGCCGGCGGCCTCGCCTGGGCCGGTAGCCCTTGCCGCATGATCCCTTCAGCCTGGTGGCGCCGAGGCGCCACCGCCATCGCCGCGCTCGCCCTCACCTTGATCCCCGCGGCCGTCCCGGCCGACGCCGCAGCTCCGCCGACCGCTCCCACAGCTGCCGCCGTCGCCCAACACCGTCAGCTGCCCGAGCCTCCTCCGGCCGACGTCGTCCGCGCCGAGCTGGACGAACTCGTCGTCGAGGCCCCGCACTCCATGGAGGGGTACACCCGCGAGAAGTTCCCGCACTGGATCCGGCAGTACGGCACCTGCGACACCCGCGAGGTCGTCCTCGCCCGCGACGGCCAGGACGTCGCCCGTGACGACCAGTGCCGCGCCGTCTCCGGGTTCTGGGTAAGCCCCTACGACGACAAGACCTTCACCGACGCCAAGGCACTCGATATCGACCACCTGGTCCCGCTCGCCGCTTCGTGGCGGGCGGGCGCCGACACCTGGACCACCGACAAGCGCCGTGCCTTCGCCAACGACCTGACCCACAGCCAGCTGCTCGCGGTGTCCGCCGCCTCGAACCGCGCGAAGGCTGACAAGGGACCGGACGCCTGGAGGCCGCCGCTGCGGTCGTACTGGTGCACCTACTCCCGCGCCTGGACCGACATCAAGCACACCTACGCCCTCAGCACCACCCAGGCCGAGAAGAACGCCCTCATCGAGATGCTCGACACCTGCGCGTAGCCGGCGGCCAGGCCGGTCGGCCCACGCCCGCCCCCGGTCGTTCAGGCGGGCCGACCGGCCGGGAGGTCGTCCCGGGCGGCTCCACGACGTGCTCGCGTTCGCGGCCAGCCGCCGTCGGCTCTTTCCGCCGATCGCTGATGCGACGGCGCCCGCCGGTGATGGCCCGGGGTGTGCGTCTCGGGTCCGGCGGGCACCGGCAGCAGCGTAGCGGGCACGGCCCGGCCGGCCCGGCTTCCACGGCGCCGGGCGGGGCGCACCCGCGGTCGGGCACCGCGCGCGGCGGTGGCGGAGAACACCGTCACCTCGGCCTGGTCCGCGCCGACGACACCGATCTCCCAGGGCGCAGCACGGCCGGGTCCCGGGAACGACAGGGGGCGTCCCGCGCGGGACCCGGCCAGTGGGAGGCCAGCAGCGCCGGGGGCATGGCGCGGCTGCTCTGATCGGCGGCCCGGTCGGGTCCAGGTGCCCGGGCGGGGTCGGTGAGGTCGGCGACGCGCTCACCACCACCGAGGATGAGCTCGTCGCCGTACCGGGGTGGTCGGCGACGTCGGTCAGAACGACGGGCTCGTGCTCCTGGCGGCCGGGCGGAGTCGCCGTCGTTCCACGCGTGGGACGCGGCCGGGCGGGGTGGCCAGCCTTCGCCGGGCGCTCACCATCACCACGGCCAGCCCCCGGCGGACAGCCTCGCCCCGGCGCTGTCAGCGGCGGGCACCGCCGGACGCCACCGCGTAGACCAGCCCGCCGCAGGCGTCGGGCCCGCGACGACCGCCCACCACCACGTCCACCACCAGGCAGAAGAGGGCTCAGACCGATCAGCTCACCGTCCGGCACGCGCGCGAGCACCTGCTCGACATTGGGCGGATCCACGCCGCCTTCGTCGCCGACGCCCGGGAACGCGGCGAGGCCTGCGACCCGCTCGACCTCCTCCCCGCCCCGGCGCTGCCCGCCGGCGAGGGCGGGCGGGACGGCGAGCGCGCGGCGTCACCAGCCGACGGAGCCCGCCGCTGGCCGGAACGGCGAGCGGGCTGGGTTCCGGAGGGAGCGGCTGCCGGGGTGTGGTCGGCGGCCCCGGTGGCGGGCTGGGCCCCCTGGGCAGGTGGGGCGGATCTGGTTCTTGGAGGCGATGCTTGGGCTGCTCGTGCGGGTGGGTGGTGGTGCAGTAATGCCGTCACTGGTCTGACGTGCGTAGGCAGATCCGAAGCAACTCGGGGCGGAGCGGTGGCGTCCGAGGGTGCCTGCGCGCCATGGTGGATCCCGGCCTCAGGAGACGCCCGACACCCGCCGAATCCGGTGTGGCGAACGCGCCCTGGCGTCCACTCAGTTCCTCTCAGCTCTCTCCGTTCGACAGGAGTTCCGCACCCATGCCCAAGCCCAGCCCCACCCACCTGTTCTGCGTCGGCCTGGGGAACCGCGCCCGCCACCTCCCGGTCGGCATCCGACGCCGCCTGGTCGTCATCGTCGTCCTGCTCATCGCGGCCGCCGCCGTCGCCCTCGGCGCGGACGTCTCCGCCGTGGTCGGGGCCATCGCGCTGCCGTCGGCCGCAGTGAAGCTCGCCGACCTGGCCGTCGGCTCCGGACCCGGCCGGCAGCGCAGCCAGCCCGCCGTGCAGGGGCGGTGAGTACGGCCGTGGGACGCCCCGAGAAGCCGATCGCCGCTGACCGCCCCGAGCGACACCCGCTCGCCCGGTACCTGCGAGGCCTGCGCGCCGCCGCCGGCCTCGGCTACCGAGAGATCGCCGGGCACCCGGTGGCCGTCCGCGCGGACGGCAGCCCGATCTCGGCAGCCACATTCCAGCGCGCGGCCGCCGCCAAGATCCTTCCCCCCGAGGACGTCATCACCGCGTTCGCGAAGGCCTGCGGCGGCGACGTGGACAAGGCCCTGAAGCTGGCCGCCCGCGCCGTCGCCTGGGGCAGTGCCTGGCACGCCTACGACACGGCCCGGGGCCTGGGGCTGCCCCCGGGCGAGCGGCCGCCGCGGCACATCTCCCCCGGCGATATCTTCAGCCTCCGCGACCTGCGCACCGCGATGCGCTACGTCCACCTCCAGGCCGGTGCCCCCTCCAGCCGCGCACTCGAGCGCGCGGACCTGACGGGCTACCTCCGCCACACCACCCTGGACCGCGTCCTCGACCCCCGCGCCAACCCTCGCCTGCCCTCCCCCGAACTCCTCGACGCTTTCCTCGCCGGATGCGACGTTCCCAAGCGGCGCTGGAAGGCATGGAAGAACGCCTACCAGCGCCTCGTCGACGGCGACGAACGCCTCAGCGCACGCGCCCTCGCCCGCGAGACCCGCGACCAGCCGGCCATCGTCTACAGCTCACCCTGCGATCTGATCGCGGAAGCCGGACGCCGGGAGGACGATTACCTGCGGTTCCGTTCGCTCCGGAAGAGCCACAGAAACCAGCCCGATCCCCGCGGCTTCGGCCTGCCCTACGACGCGGTCGAGGAGTACCCCGACCAGTGGGCCATCGAGTACGCCGACCAGAAGGAACTGAACTTCGGCTGACGCACCCGCGGCCGGGCACAGGGTCACCGGCTGGGCCACGCGCGGCGGAAGGGACAGCGGGCCCCCGCAGACCCCGCAGTCGGTCAGAACCGGCCGCGGCGCGCCCTGGTCCGGGCGGGCAGACACCGCGGTGGTGCCCGCGCCGACGCCCGACAGCCACGACACGTTCGCGGCCGCCGAAGCCGAACTCGCCACCGACGCCCGGGCACTCGTCGGCGACCCGGCCTCCGGCCTATCGAAGGCCGTCGACCGACAGCTCTACCGGCACACCGCAGCCCTGGCCGCCGGCAACACCACGGTGCTCCCCGCCGCCCACCAGGCAACCGCCGGCCCACCGCCACAGCCTGCCCAACACCCCCCACGGCCAACGCCTACGAGCTGCCCTCACCACCTACTAGAACGCCTGGAACACCACCAGAACCGGCACCGGGTCGCCGGTGGAGGTGCCGGGGTGAGCGTCCGAGAGCGCTCGGTGCCCGCTCGGCGTCCCCGGGCCTGTTCACCACTGCCGACCGCGCGGTTCGAGGTCTGAGCGCGCCGAAGGGCTGCTTCCCCCTATCCGAGGCGGGGGGGGAAGCAGCCC
>NZ_JBHUAL010000306.1:0-7818 GCF_042789775.1 Kitasatospora sp. NPDC056800
CCGAGCGGTCGCTCGACGGGGGCGCGGCGTGCGCTCGGGGAGGGCGCGTCACATGTTGATCATGTGACCGGCGAGGCCGTGGATGGCCTCCTTGACCGCCTCGCCCAGGGTCGGGTGGGCGTGCACGTTGCGGGCGACCTCGTGGACGGTCAGGTCCCACTGCTGGGCCAGCGTCAGCTCCGGCAGCAGCTCCGTGACCTCGGGGCCGATCAGGTGGGCCCCCAGCAGCTCGCCATGGGTGCTGTCGCTGATGACCTTGACGAAGCCGATCGGGTGACCGAGCCCGTGCGCCTTGCCGTTGGCGGTGAACGGGAACTTGGCGACCTTGACGTCGTAGCCCAGGTCGCGGGCCTGCGCCTCGGTGTATCCGAAGGAGGCGATCTGCGGCTGGCAGTAGGTGGCGCGCGGGATCATGGCGAAGTCGACCTCCATGGTCTCCGCCCCGCCGATGGTCTCGGCGGCGATCACGGCCATCGTCTCGGCGGCGTGCGCGAGCATCAGCTTGGCGGTCACGTCACCGATCGCGAAGATGTGCTCGACGCTGGTGCGGCCGCGGCCGTCCACCGCGATGGCGTTGCGGTCGGTGAGCTTGACCCCGGTGTTCTCCAGGCCGTAGCCGTTGACCCGCGGCGCGAAGCCGATCGCCTGGAGCACCTTGTCGGCCTCCAGCACCTGCTGCTGGCCGTCCTTGGTGACGGTGACCCGGACCTTGGCGTTCGGGTCGCTGTCGTCGATCGACTCGACCCGGGTGGAGGTCAGCACCTCGATGCCCAGCTTGCGGTACTGCTTGGCGAGTTCGGTGGAGACCTCGACGTCCTCCAGCGGCACCACGCGGTCCAGGAACTCGACGATGGTGACCTTCACGCCGTAGTTGTGCAGCACGTAGGCGAACTCGACGCCGATCGCGCCGGCGCCCGCGATGATGATGCTCTCCGGCAGCTGCTCGGTGAGGATCTGCTCCTCGTAGGTGACCACGCGGTCGCTCAGGCTGGTGCCGGGCAGCAGGCGGGTGGTGGCACCGGCGGCGATGACGCAGTGGTCGAAGGTGACGACGTCGAAGCCGCCGCCGCTGAGCGCCACCTGGAGGGTGTGGTCGTCGACGAAGGTGCCCCAGCCGTCGTACTCGGTGATGCCGTTCTTCTTCATCAGGTAGTGGACGCCCTTGACCCGGCCGTCGGCCACCGACCGGCTGCGCCGGAAGGCCTCGCCGAAGTCGAAGGTCACCTGGCCCTCGACCTTGATGCCGAAGGTCTTGGCCTCCTTGGTGAAGATGTGGGCGAGCTCGGCGTTGCGCAGCAGGGCCTTGGAGGGGATGCAGCCGACGTTGAGGCAGACGCCGCCCCAGTACTTGGCCTCGATGACCGCGACCTTCAGCCCCAGCTGGGCCGAACGGACGGCGGCGGTGTAGCCGCCCGGGCCCGCGCCGAGGACGACGACGTCGTAGTGCGTGCTCATGTTGCTGACTCCTCCGAGGGTGTCACGGTGTCGTGATCTCGGTCCCATGGTGTCAGGACCGTGCTCGGCGCACCCACCGGGTCTCGGCGGATGCGCCCCGCGCGGCACCGTACCGGCCCGCGGCCGGATTTGTCAGCGGTCTCCGCTACGGTGACGGCACCCGTGGCCACCAGGGGCGATGACGGAGGGAGGTCCCGGATGGAGCAGTCGCGTACGGCGGTCGGGTGGGCCCGCCGGCCAGGGGTGGCGGTGGGCCCACCCGGGCGTCAGGCCGCCACGCCGTGGGAGCGGTCGCCGTTGGTGCCGCCGATACCCGTCGCGCCCGCGCCGGCGCCGGGCGCCGCCTTCGCGGCCGGGCGCTGGGCCGGGACGGGCCGGTGCAGCGAGGAGAGGTCCCAGGCGTAGGTGCCGACGGCGTTCGCGATCACGTCGATGTTGACGTCGAAGGCGCCCATGTCGATGTTGCCCAGGTTGTCGCAGGCCTTGTGGTAGCACGGGTCGTACGCGACGCCGGCCGTACCGCCGTAACGGGCCGCCTGCTCAGGGGACTTGACCTTCTCGGCACCGGTGTCGGTGCCGCCGGCCGGGATGCCCGCGTCGATGAACGGACCGTAGTCGGAGCGGCCGTCGAAGGCGGTCGGGTCGTGCGGCAGGCCCCGGCCCTCCAGATAGCCGTTGATGTCCCGCTCCAGCTGGGCCGAGCCCTCGGGGCCCGCGTCCCCGCCGGCGCTGCCGGAGCCGTTGTAGACGAACTGCGCGTAGTTGGGGGACGCGATCATGTCGAAGTTGAGGTAGAGGCTGATCTTCTTCTTCTCCGCGTCGGAGAGGGAGTTCACGTACTTCTCGGCGCCCTTGAGGCCGAACTCCTCGGCCGACCACCAGGCGAACCTGACCTTGTTCTTCACCGGGTGGACGCTGAGGTTCTTCGCGACCTCCAGGATTCCGGCCGTGCCGGAGCCGTTGTCGTTGATGCCCGGCCCCTCGGGGACGGAGTCGAGGTGCGCGCCGACCATCACGGTGTGGTTCGGGTCGCCGCCGCGGGTCTCGGCGATGACGTTCCAGGTCTTGCGCTGCTCCATGAAGGTGCGGATGTCCAGGGTCACCCGGACGGGCCCGGCGGCGGCCTGGGCGGCCAGCGCCTCGCCCGCGGCCTCGGTGATCCCGCCGGTCGGGATCCTCCCCGCCGTCGGCTCGCTGAGCGTCCCGTTGAGGCTGCCCTCAGTGTTGTTGTAGATGATCGCCCCGGCCGCCCCCGCGCCGGCCGCGGCGGCCTGCTTCTCGGCGAAACTGCACCCGCCGCGCCGGATCAGGGCGATCTTGCCGGTGAAGGCGCCCGCCGGGTAGTCGGCGGGCGTGCAGCCGGTGGTGGCGCCGACCGGAGCGACCGCCAGGTCCGCGGTCAGGCCCGCCTCCGGACCGCTCACCGAGTACGTCATGGCGATCACCGGCACCGACTCGGCCTTCGGGGAGACCACGTCGAGGTGCTCGGAGCGGGCCTCGAAGTAGGTGTAGACGAACTCCTGCTTGGACACGTTGAGTCCGGCCCGCCGCGCCTGCTCGTAGACGTACTGCGCGGACTGGTCGTGCCCCTTCGAACCGGCCGGCCGGGTACCGCCGTTGCGGTCCGCGATCAGCTGGAGCGCGGCCAGCGTGGCCCGGGCGTCCCGGGCGCTGCTCGCCTCGACCAGCCGGGAGGCCAGCTTGGCGCCCTTGCGCGCCGGGTCCGGGTCGGCCGAGGCGCTGCCGGCGCCGGCCAGCAGCAGCGGGGCGACCAGGGCGGCGACGGTCAGGGCGGCGCCCGTACTCCGCCGGGTGGCGGCGGTTCGCGGGCGTCCTGGGGAAGTGGTGCGGTCGTACGGGGTGGAACGGTCGAGCGAGGAGGTGGAACGGTCGAGCGGCGAGGTGGAGCGACGGGTGCGCAGCATCAGGGCGACTCCTTCCGACGGGCCGTGAGGGTCATGATTGGACATGATCGGAATCCCGTTGCCAAGCCTTTACGCACACCTTGCGGGATGCGGACCGCAGCGCACGCGGCGATATTGGAGGGGTGGGGGCGTCTCATCCAGGAGTGTGACCAGATGTCCATGATGGATAAGCTCAAGAGCCTGCTGAAGGGCCACGAGGACCAGGCCGACAAGGCCGTCGACAAGGCGGGCGACGCCGTCGACCAGCGCACCGAGGGCAAGTACAGCGGGCAGGTCGACGCCGCCCAGGAGCAGCTCAAGAACCAGTTCCGCGACCAGCCGCCCCAGTAGCGGCGGCTCCGCGGGGCGCCGGCCCGGCTGACCCCGGCCGGGCCGGGGTCGGTCTCAGTCGCCTGACCCGTCGCCCTGCGCGTCGTCCTGCGCGTCCGCGCCGTCCGTGCCGTCCGCGCCGCAGTTCTCGCAGCTGCCCGGGCCGGTCCGCTCGCGCAGCCGTCCGCACTCCGGGCACACCCGGTCCAGCCAACAGGCCGGCTCGCCGCCTTCGTCCACGTGATCGGTCACGCGATCGATTCTGCCCGGGCATCGGTGCGGCTGCGAGTAGACACTGTCCACACGCAACTGGCCGCCTCGACGCGCTCGCCCGCGCCTACCTCGGCTTCGCGGCCGCCAACCCCGGCATGTTTGAGCTGATGTTCCGTCACGACCTGCTAAAAAGCAGCGGCATCGAACTCCGCCGCACCACCCTGCCGCTGTTCCTCACCTTCGTCGGCCTGGTCACCGAGGTGCACCCGCAGTCCGACGATCCGGCCGCCGCCACCGCCGCCCTCTGGTCCAACCTGCACGGCCTCGCCCAACTGCGCACCTGGGGCAGCCTGCGCCTCATCACCGGCGACGACTCCGTCGAGCCACTGCTGCGCGCCACACTGGACGCCCACCTCGGCCCCTCGGCCCGATGAACCCGCCACGGCACCACCGGGGGCTCGTCCTGGCCGCGAGCATCACCGGAGCCGTCCCGTCCGACCCGTTCAAACGCGCTCGGGGAACGGCACTTTCATGATCACTTGGGTGCGCAAGGCGCGGCAGCACAGCCGGGTCGGCCGCAGACCGGTGACACAGCCACACTCAGCGCCCTTGTTGCGGATGGCCGCCCCGGATACTGGGCCGCAGGGCCCTGCCCTCCTGGTACCGTCCCGGGAGCGGGGAGGCCTGCAGCTCGACTCGAATCCGCCGCTCCCGCCAACGCACTGCGCGACACGGAGGCCTCGCGCAGCACAAGAAGGAGTTCCGGTGGCTCGCCAGGATGACGTCGGCAGGTTCCTGTACTGGTCCGACCGACAGGTGCGCGGTCTGGCCGGCGACAACGGGATCTCGCTCGGGAAGTGGACGCTGACCTCGGTTGGCATGCCGTCATCGGTCGGTGGTGCCCCTGTACCGCAGGTGTCGGCGGCTCCGCCGGCCAAGGAGCCGGACCGCCGGGAGATGGCGATCCGCATCCGCAAGGCCTTGGGCCCGCAGACAGCGGTGACCTTCGACTCGCCGCCGCCCGCCCAGTTCGCCGAAGGCGTCGGCCGAGTCGAGTTCGCGCGCTTCATCGGCGGGCCTGCCCGGGACAAGGGTCTACTGCTTCACACGCGGACCCACAGTTCCAGCGGGCAGCGAGTCGACCTGGTCCTGTTCGGCAGCCTCGACAACACGCCCCACTTCAGAGCGTCCGACGCGCCGGAGAGCGGGTGGTCCTCGTCGGCGTGGTTCGCGGTGTCGAACCTGCTGGAGGCCCGACGCGCTGATCCGGAGTCCTTCTGGGGCGACTCGCAGGCTCTGGCCGTCGAAGCGCTGAAGATCGCCCTGTACCAGGGCAGTTCACGCCCCGATGAAGAGCACGCAGGCCGCCCCTGGACTCGTGGGTTCACCCTCGGCTCCGCAGACCGCTGCGAGTGGTTCGCCGTGATCTACGAGGACATCGTCCTCGACCCCGGGCGCTGGACCTTCCACGATGAGGGGCTGGTCGGCACGGAGCGCATCCTGATCGGCGCCCCGGTCTGGGTCCGCACGGCGAGTCCGGAGTCGCTCATCCGATACGCCGAGCTTCGGCAAGCAGACAACGCTCCGAGACAACGACGCCTCCGGGTCTGGCCGTTCGGGCGCCGCCGCACCACACCCGCCGAACTCGGCCCGCCCGCGTCGCCGAGATAGCGACGCGGACAGCGGTGCAATGAACCCCGCGACAAGGTCCTCGACCTTTCCCGGGGACTCACCTCCGCCCGTCCGCTGCGTTTCACTCCGGGAGGACGTCAGGCCGCGGGGACGCTGGTCGCCGCGCGGCTGCCCGGACGGGCGGCCGGACCGACGGCCGGTGGGGCTGCCGACCGGGCCGCCGGTCCGGCGTCGGGCGCGCGGCCGGAGGCCGCCGGCCGGCGCTGAGCAACGCCCGTGCCGTCAGACCCCGGTTTGGTTCACACCCCGGTGGCGCCGTCGACGGACTCCCTGAGCAGGTCGGCGTGGCCGTTGTGGCGGGCGTACTCCTCGATCAGGTGCACCAGGATCCAGCGCAGCGAGACGCTGTCCGCGCCGATCACCGCGGCGATCTGCGGGGAGAGCGGGCCGGCCGCCTCCAGCGGCTTGTCCGCGGTCAGCTCCCGGCCCCGGTCGACCTCCGTCTGCCAGTCCCGCAGCGCCTCGGCCATCCCGCGCTCCGGGGCCAGCCCGTAGCCGTCGGCGTTGTCCGCGCCGTACACCGGCGGGACGTCCTGCCCGGCGAACACCCGCTGGTACCAGGTGCGTTCGACCTCGGCGAGGTGCTGTACCAGTCCCAGCAGGGTCATCGTGGACGGTGGGACGGACGCCAGCCGCACCTGGTGGTCGTCGAGGCCGTCGGCCTTCCGGGCGAGCGTGGCCCGCTGGAAGTCCAACCAGTTCTCCAGCGTGGTGCGTTCATCGGTGTGCGGGGGCGGGATCGGCCGCCCGTCCGGGGTGTGTGCCATGGCCCCCACCCTGGCACACACCACCGACAGTCCCGCGCGGACTCCGCGACCGTGTCAGTGTGGCGAGCAGCGCGAGCTGCACGGCCGCGCCCACCGCAGGCCCGAGCCACACCCCCGACACCCCCAGCGGCCCGGACAGGGCCGCCGAGGCGGCGAGTTGGGCCCCGAGACCGAGCAGGACGGAGACCACCAGCGGGCGCCCGGCGCCCGCCGCCTGGTGCACTCCGCCGACCGCCACCACCAGCGCGTACGGCAGCAGGTAGAGGGCCGCCGAGCGCAGGAAGCCGACGGACTGCGCGGCCACCGCCCGGTCCTCGGTGAAGAGCGCGGTCAGCGGCACGGCGAGCGTGACGGCGAGCAGCGCCGCCACCCCACCGAGCAGCGCGGCGAGGCATCCGGTGGCGCGGCGCAGGGTGTGCAGCGCGGCGACCTCTCCCGCGCCGGTCAGCCGTGCCGCCTCGATCGCGGCGGCCTGGCGCAGCGCGTAGAAGGCCATGGTGGCGACGAGCAGGACGCGGTAGCCGAGGCCGTAGCCGGCCACCGCCGCGACGCCGAAGCCCGCGACCAGGCCGAGTTGGGCGGTTCCGACGGCCATCCGGGCGGTGAAGTCCAGACCGAACGGTGCGCCCGCGCGCAGGATCCGTACCGCCGCCGCGCCCGCTCCCCCGGTGCCGCCGGGGTCCTGCGGCCGCGGTTCCTCGCGTCTCACCGGCTTCCGTAGTCGCCGCCAGCGCCGCACTCGCAGGGTGACGGCGAGGGCGATCGCCCGGGAGAGGACCAGGGCCAGGGCGGCGCCCGGCACGCCGAGGGCGGGCAGCGGCCCCGGGCCGAGGATCAGCAGGGGGTCGAGGAGGAGCAGCAGCGCGTTGGAGAGCAGGGCGATCCGCATCGGGGTGCGGGTGTCGCCCGCGCCCTTGAACAGCTCGTCGGCGACGCGCTGGCCGACGAAGAGCGCGAAGGCCGGGAACGCGACGGCGAGGTAACCGGCGGCCTGTTCGGCGGCTTCGCCGTCCAGGAAGGCGCCTGCCAACCGGTCGCGCAGCAGGAAGCCGGGGACGGCGAGCGCCGCGCTGACGGCGGCACAGAGCCGCCAGGCCGCGCGGGTGGTCCGGGCGGCTTCGGCGTGGTCGCCGGCACCGAGGGCGTGGGAGAGCCTGACGCTGGTGCCGGAGGCGACCACCAGGACCAGGCCGAGCAGCAGGTTCTCGACGGTGCCGGCCAGGGTGACGGCCGCGACCGCGGCCCCGCCGAGACCGGCCACCCAGAGGGCCCCGATCACCGAGGCGATCACCCCGGACAGCAGCTCCGCGTAGACGGGTACCGCCAATGCCGTGAGTCGGCGCAACTGGCCGCGCATGCCCTTCCATACCTTTCTTCGTGGGATCGTTCTGGTCATTCGTAAGATCAGGGCACCCAGGGATGCCGGGTGTGGCTGTCATGTCATTGCCGCGTCCGTG
>NZ_JBHUAL010000307.1:0-7786 GCF_042789775.1 Kitasatospora sp. NPDC056800
TTGCCGGGTCCCGCGGCCCCGCCGCGGCACCCCGGGGGGGGGGACGGCCCGGACGTGCGACGGGCCCGGGTGCGAAGGCCCCCGGGCATGCGAAGAGCCCTGACATACGGGGGATGCCAGGGCCTGGGTTTCGCACGGCCCCCGTAGGGCCGCTGGTGCCGGAGGTCCGGCGACGGGTCGGTGTGCCGGACGGGTCAGGCAGCGGTGCGGTGGCGCTCCAGCACCGTGTCCACGCCGTGCTCGGCGGCGAGTCGGCGGAGGTCGTCCAGCTCGGACTGCTCCACCTCGGCGAGGAACTCGTCCCCGGCCTCGATCGCGCGGTGCAGGTCCTGCTCGGCGTTGGCTATGCGCTGCAGGATTCCGGCCTTGAAGGCGTCCATACGGGCCCCCTTACTGTGTCGGACGTGCACGGTCGTGCGCTCTCCGCCCCGGGGAAGGTCCAGCCGGTGAAAGCACCCAGGCCGGAAGGTGGTGGCAGTCCGGACGGGTGCGGAGACGGCCCTTCGGCCGCTCCCGGTGATGTCCCAGCCCCAGGGCCGGCGCGGATGAACGCACGGCGGGTGGGTGCGATCGGCCGTCAGCCAGATCGCGGGTGTGCAGCTGTCCTCCCCGCCCCCAGGGCGGGGAAACCTTTCGGCGCGAGAAAGTTGCCCGTGTCACAGTCCAAGCGGAGTGGTGCGGATGCGAACAGTGACCGCCGCGGACCCGGGTTCCGTGCCCGAGGGGCAGCTTATCGCTGCTTTACCGCCCGACCAGGCAGGATGGAGGCACCGTCGGAGCCGTGCGTCCGCTTCCGGGGCCGGCCTGGAGAAGGGACAACGACCGTGCGGGTTCTCGTCGTCGAGGACGAGCAGCTGCTTGCAGAGGCCGTCGCGACCGGTCTGCGCCGCGAGGCGATGGCCGTCGACGTTGTGTACGACGGGGAGGCCGCGCTCCAGCGCATCGCGGTCAACGACTACGACGTCGTCGTCCTGGACCGCGATCTTCCGCTGGTCCACGGGGACGACGTCTGCCGCAAGGTGGTCGAGCAGGGCCTGGCCACCCGGGTGATCATGCTGACCGCCTCCGGCGACATCAGCGACCGGGTCGAGGGCCTGGAGATCGGCGCGGACGACTACCTTCCGAAGCCGTTCGCCTTCAGCGAACTCGTCGCCCGGGTAAGGGCGCTGGGCCGCCGCGCGACCATCCCGCTGCCCCCGGTACTGGAGCGGGCCGGCATCTCGGTCGACCCCGGCCGGCGCGAGGTGATCCGCGACGGGCGCACCGTCCAGCTCGCCCCCAAGGAGTTCGCCGTCCTGGAGGTGCTGATGCGGGCCGGCGGTGCCGTCGTCTCCGCCGAGCAGCTCCTGGAGAAGGCCTGGGACGAGCACACCGACCCGTTCACCAACGTCGTGCGCGTCACCGTGATGACGCTGCGCCGCAAGCTCGGGGACCCGCCGGTGATCGTCACCGTGCCGGGCTCCGGCTACCGGATCTGACGACCGGAGTCCGCCCACCCCGAGACTCCCCGCCGTAAGCGCCCGCCCCGGCGGACGCCCCGAGAGGACCATCATGACCACCCCGCCCCCGGCCGGCGGGGCCTCCGGCGCGCCCGCCGGCGGCCCGCGTGCCGTCCCGCCGAAGCCCCTGACCCCGCCGCGCGTCCACCGCCCCGGGCCCTACGTCCCCGGCGACGGCATGCTCGCCTGGTTCCCCTTCCGCCCCACCATCCGGATGCGCCTCACCCTGCTCTACGGCGGGATGTTCCTGATGGCCGGCGTGGTGCTGCTGCTGCTGATGTACGTGTTCTTCCAGGACGCCGTCTCGTACCTGGCACCGCGCAACCTGGTCTTCGACGGCAGCATCCAGGTCACCGGCCCGGACGGCGTCCACTCCACGATGAACAGCACGAGCTACAACCAGTTGCAGGCCGCCGACTTCCTGGCGCGCTCCGACTCCGCGCTCAACACCCTGCTGCGCAAGTCGCTGACCATGCTGCTCTGCCTCGCCGTGATCGCCTTCGCGGCGGGCTACGCGATGGCCGGCCGGGTCCTGCGCCCGCTCGGCCGGATCACCCGCACCGCCCGCGACGTGGCCTCCTCCGACCTGCACCGCCGGATCGAGCTGGACGGCCCGGACGACGAGCTCAAGGAGCTCGCCGACACCTTCGACGGCATGCTGGACCGGCTGGACCGCTCCTTCGACTCCCAGCGCCGCTTCGTCGCCAACGCCTCGCACGAGCTGCGCACCCCGCTGGCGATCAACCGCACCCTGCTGGAGGTCCAGCTCTCCGACCCGGGGACCTCCTCCGACCTCCAGCAGCTGGGGAGGACCCTGCTGGCCACCAACGAGCGCAGCGAGCAGCTCGTCGAGGGCCTGCTGCTGCTCGCCCGCAGCGAGAACGAGCTGACCGACCGGCGCCCGGTGGAGCTGTCCGAGGTGGCCACCCGGGCGCTGGAGCAGACCCGGGGCGAGGCCGACAAGCGCGAGGTCGAGCTGCGTTCGAAGCTCGATCCGGCGATGGCCGCCGGCAACGGCGTGCTGCTGGAGCGGCTCGCGCTCAACCTGCTGCAGAACGCCGTCCGGTACAACACCCCGGGCGGCTGGGTCGAGCTGGCCACCACCGCGGTGCCCGGCGGCGGCGAGCTGGTGGTCTCCAACACCGGCCCGGTGGTGCCCGGGTACGAGCTGGAGCACATCTTCGAGCCGTTCCGCCGGGTCAAGGGCGCCGACCGCACCCGCAGCGACAAGGGGGTCGGGCTCGGCCTGTCCATCGTCCGCTCGGTGGTGCGCGCCCACGGCGGCACCATCGAGGCCACGCCGCGCGCCGGCGGCGGCCTCACCATGAGGGTCCGCATCCCCTCGCCGTAAGGGTCGAACGCCCCTTCCGCGGGCGACCGTTTCCAGCCGCCCCCGCCAGGCCCGTCAAGACGACATAAGGCCTGGCGGGGGCGGCTTGTCTTTTCCGGCCCGAGCAACTTACGGTGTCGTAACCTACGCAACCGTAGGTGAGTCCGTCGGCGCCCCGCCGACGGGTCCACGACGTGTCCCCGTCCAGCGCGCCCGTCCCAGCGCGTGCCGTCCCCTCAGGAGCACCACCGTGACCATCGCCCCTGTGCAGAGCAGCTCCCCGCTCGTCGCGAGCGGCTGGACCGACGCGCGGCTGATCCTCGCCCTCGAAGAGGTCGTCGAGAAGGAGCTCAACCGCCACCTGGGCGTGGCGAAGGAGTGGATGCCGCACGAGTTCGTCCCGTGGAGCCAGGGCCGCGACTTCGACGGCGTGCTGGGCGGCGAGGCCTGGTCGCTGGAGCACTCCAAGGTGACCCCGGTCGGCCGGGTGTCGCTGGTGGTCAACCTGCTGACCGAGGACAACCTGCCCAGCTACCACCACGAGATCGCGACCATGTTCGGCCGCGAGGGCGCCTGGGGCACCTGGGTGCACCGCTGGACGGCCGAGGAGGGCCGGCACGGAATAGCCATTCGCGACTACCTGCTCGCCACCCGCGCGGTCGACCCGGTGGAGCTGGAGCGGGCCCGGATGAGCCACATGTCGGAGGGCTTCGAGTCCGACAACGCGCACAGCATGCTGCACTCCGTCGCGTACGTGGCCTTCCAGGAGCTCGCCACCCGCATCGCGCACCGCAACACCGGCAGGTACGCCGGCGACCCGCTGTGCGAGCAGCTGCTGGCGAAGATCGCCAACGACGAGAACCTGCACATGGTCTTCTACCGGAACCTGCTGAAGGCCGCCCTGGAGATCGCCCCGGACCAGGCCATGCGGGCCGTCGCCGACGTGGTCACCGACTTCCGGATGCCCGGCCACGGCATCCCCGGCTTCGAGCGCGCCGCCGCGCAGATCGCCCTCGGCGGGGTGTACAACCTGCGCATCCACCACGACGACGTGCTCCAGCCGGTGCTGCGCCACCTCAAGGTGATGGAGATCGGCGGGCTCGGCCCGGAGGGCCTGCTGGCGCAGAACGAGCTGGGCGTCTTCCTCGACGGGCTGGACGGCCAGGCCCGGAAGTTCGAGGAGCGCCAGGCCGCCCTGCTGGCACGCCGGGAGGCCCGGAAGAACGCCGGCTGAGATGCTGGACCGAGCGGTCGGAGTGGGTGGATTTCCCGCGGTTTGCCCTGGATGATTCTGAACGTGACCAAGCTCACACCGTGTCGCTCCACGATTCCGGGCAACCCCGGAGAGTGATCACCTGATCAGGGGTGTCGATCGCCGTCCGTGACCGGATTCCGGTCACCGGTCGGTCCGCGGAATCGGTCGGCATCCCTGATGGACAAGGGATTCCCCAGACATCCACACCGATTGTGCTCACTGTGCGTGGTCGGTTTACCGGGTCCCCGGAAGGCTGGTGATGGCCCAGCGTGAGGCCTTCCACAGCCCTGGGGATCACCCCGATGGAGCCCGGGCTGAGTGTCGATTGAGTAACAGGGCTTGAAGTAAGGCAAAATCTCCGCCTCGGGTCGGGCACAAGACCGACCCCCCATGCGTTACGTGCGCTGGAGATACCGCACACACCGCACAACCCGGAGGGGGAGAGCGAAAAATGGCAACCGACTACGACACCCCACGCAAGACCGACGACGAGCTCAACGAAGACAGCATCGAGGAGCTCAAGGCTCGGCGGAACGACAAGGGCGGCAGCTCTGTCGACGTCGACGAGTTCGACGCCGCCGAGGGCATGGAGCTCCCCGGTGCCGACCTCTCGAACGAGGAGCTCGCCGTCCGTGTCCTGCCGAAGCAGGCGGACGAGTTCACCTGCATGAGCTGCTTCCTCGTGCACCACCGCAGCCAGCTCTACAGCGAGAAGAACGGCAACCCGATCTGCCGGGACTGCGGCGCCTGAGCACCGCGGCGGACAGGACCCGGTGCCCGCGGCTGCGCCCGCGGGACCGGTACACCGCTCCTTCCGGCCCCGGGCAGCGGGGCCGGACGGCAGGTCCGGGCATCGTCCGTCTGGACGGGCCCGGGAGGACGGAGTCGGCCGGTCGACCGGTCAGGACAAAGTCGTAGGGACGGTCCCGCAGTAGCGGAACCGTCCCTCTCCGTTTGTCCGGCCTCTTCCGTCCGGCTCGTGTCCGGGCCCGACCGCCTCGCGGCCCGGCCCGGTCCGCCTCAGGTGCGGGCGCCGCGCCGGGCGTCCTCCAGCGCCTCCGCCAGCTTCATCGGCGAGCGGGTCGACAGGTAGAGGTACGGCGTCGGGTCGGTCGGATCGGTCACCTCGACCCGCAGCGCCGTCGGGACGTAGCTGCGCAGCAGCATGAAGGCGCGCGGATCGGCCTTCCGGCCGCGCCAGGCCGCCGCCTCGGCGGGGCTCAGCGCCTGCGCGTCGCCGAGCGCGTCCACCGGGATCCGGGCCGGGCCGGCCACCAGGGAGCCCTGGACCACGCGGATGCGGGCCGAGCCGTAGCTGCTGATCGCGACCGCGCCGGCGGCGATGCCGACCACCAGTCCGATCAGCGCGGCCGGACCGCTGACCCGGATCAGGATCAGCGCGAACGTGAGGCCCAGCGCGATCGGGAGCAGCCACCAGGAGCGCGGCACCGTGAGGCGTTCGTCGTACATGCCTCCATTGTGGTCGCCCTGACGTCCGGCCCGGGACGCCACCCCCACCGGAGGCCCGCTACCCCTGGGTAGGCTGGGGCCCCGTGACCGGTACGACAGCCCCCAGCACCCCCACCGACCGGCCGGCGCCCGCCATACCGCCGTCCCCGACCACCCCGCCGCCGGACGCCGTCCTGCCGGAGCGCCACCCCCAGGCGCCCGCCCCCGGCACCCGGCTCGGCTCCCACTACGAGCACTGCTTCGGCTGCGGCCCGCAGCACCCCGGCGGCCTGCGGATCGACGCGGTCGCCGGCGAGGGACTCGACGTCACCGCCGAGTTCGCCGTCCGCGACGCCCACCAGGGCGGCCCCGGCCTGGCCCACGGCGGGCTGCTGACCACCGCCATGGACGAGACCCTCGGCACGCTCAACTGGCTGCTGCACGCCCCCGCCGTGACCGGCCGGCTGGAGACCGACTTCCTCAGCCCGGTGCCCGTCGACTCGGTGCTGCACCTGCGCGCCTGGATCACCGGTGTGCACGGCCGCAAGATCTACAGCGCCGCCGAGGCGCGGATCGGCGGACCGGACGGGCCGGTCGCCGTCCGGTCCCAGGCCCTCTTCATCCAGGTAAAGCTGGAACACTTCACCACGCACGGTCGTCCCGAGGACATCGAGAAGGTCCTCGACGACCCGGATCTGATGAAGCGCGCACGAGCCTTTGAGGTGAACCTTTGAGCGACACCCCCCGCCCGCAGCTGGACGTCCTGATCAAGCGCATCGACCCCGAGCTGCCGCTGCCCGCCTACGCGCAGCCCGGGGACGCCGGTGCCGACCTGCGCACCACCGTCGACGCGGAGCTGGCCCCCGGCGAGCGGGTCATGCTGCCCACCGGCATCGCCATCGCCCTGCCGGACGGCTACGCGGCCTTCGTCCACCCCCGGTCGGGCCTGGCAGCTCGTTGCGGTGTTGCCCTCGTGAACGCCCCGGGGACGGTCGATGCCGGGTACCGTGGAGAGATCAAGGTGATCGTCGTCAATCTGGACCCGCGCGAGGGGGTCAGCTTCCGCCGAGGGGACCGAATCGCCCAGCTGGTGATCCAGCAGGTCGAGAAGGCCCGTTTCCACGAGGTGGAGGAGCTGCCTGGGTCGGCACGCGCCGAGGGCGGGTTCGGGTCGACCGGCGGCCATGCCGCGGTCTAGCATGCCCGCGGCCTCGCAGGAAGCCGAGCAGGCATTCGCATCGGTCTTGGACCGGGAAGGGCAGTGACCGTGTTCCGTCGTCGCCAGAAGAGCGAGGACGCTGTCGAGCAGCTCGCCGACGACGCCATCAGCGCCGACGAGACGGCCGATGACGTCGAAGGTTCCGCCGAGAGCGAGAACGTGACCGAGCTGGACCCGGCCGACAGGGTCGGCCTGCCGCCGGCCCCCCGGCCGGACGGTCCGTGGGACCACTCCGAGCTGGAGAACCCCGAGGAGGGGCGCGTCGACCTCGGGGGTCTGCTGGTCCCCGGCGTCGAGGGCATGGAGCTGCGCGTCGAGGTCGCCGGTGACGCGATCGTGGCAGCAACCCTTGTGCTCGGAAACAGCGCCATCCAGCTCCAGGCCTTCGCGGCCCCGAAGTCGGAGGGCATCTGGGGGGAGGTCCGGGAGGAGATCGCCAACGGCATCACCTCGCAGGGCGGCCTCATCGAGGAGGAGGAGGGCCCGCTCGGCTGGCACCTCCGCGCCCGGGTCCCCGTGCAGCTGCCGGACGGCACCCAGGGTGTGCAGCTGGTGCGGTTCGTCGGCTGCGACGGTCCGCGCTGGTTCCTGCGCGGCGTGATCTCGGGCCAGGCCGCCGTGCAGCCGGAGATGGCCGGGATCCTGGAGCAGGTCTTCCGGCAGACGGTCGTCGTGCGCGGCGAGTCCCCGATGGCTCCCCGCGACCCGATCGTCCTGAAGCTTCCCGAGGACGCCCAGATGGTCGCCGACGGTGGCGGGGCGACCGCCGCCGCCGGTGAGGGCGAGAACCGCTTCGGCGGTACCGCGCTCGACCCGTTCGCGCGCGGCCCGGAGATCACCGAGGTTCGCTGACCCGGCTCGGGCCGGCTCCGGCCGGCCCTGATCGGCACTGATCGCCCCTGCCCGGGAGCCCGGGCAGGGGCGATTTGCATGTGACGTGCCGGTGCCCGTACAGTTCCGGAGTCGCCGCGGGAGACCGGGGCGGCAAAGCGGAAAGTGAATCCGATGAATGAAACTCCGGAAAACGGAGCGGA
>NZ_JBHUAL010000308.1:0-7668 GCF_042789775.1 Kitasatospora sp. NPDC056800
CGCCTTTCCAGGCGGCCCCGGACCGTCGAGACCGTCCGGGGCCGCCCGAGCCGCCCGGGGCTGTCAAGGCCGTCCGGCTGGCGGAGTCCCGCCAGGGGGACGAACCGCCGAAACC
Source organism: Kitasatospora sp. NPDC056800 (assembly GCF_042789775.1). NCBI lineage: Bacteria > Bacillati > Actinomycetota > Actinomycetes > Kitasatosporales > Streptomycetaceae > Kitasatospora > Kitasatospora sp. NPDC056800. The sequence continues at coordinate 116 of NZ_JBHUAL010000308.1, forward strand.
GGGCAACGGGCGGCAACCGAACCATCCGTACCGGCACTGGCGGTTCTTGGCCAATCCCGGTAGGCGCCCTGTCCATCCCTGCCAACGATTGTCATGCTTCTGACCAAGTCCCGTCCGACCATCCGCCGCCCCACCCGTTTCCGGCGGATCGTCAGGTACCGCACGGGACCGGCACGTCCGCGCCCTACCGCCCCCAAGGTGCCAACCCCGGCGCCCCGGTACGCGGCGCACCCGCACGCACCCGCGGGTCTCGTGGAAGGAACCCCCGTACGTGAAGCGAAAGCTGACTGTCGGAGCCGTACTCTCCGCCACCGCACTGCTGGCCGGCGTCATCCAGATCGCCGCCGTCCCCGCCCAGGCCGCCGCCCCCTCGCCGGCCCAGCAGCAGTCCGCGCTGCTCGCGCTGGCCTCCGGGCAGAGCGCCCCGGTCGCCCAGGCCCTCGCCCTCGGCGGCCAGGAGAAGCTGGTGCCCAAGGACGTGGTGGTGGACAAGGACGGCACCCGCCACCTGCGGTACGACCGGACCTACGCGGGCCTGCCGGTGCTCGGCGGCGACCTGGTCGTCCACCAGAAGGCCGACGGCTCGGTGAGGTCCGTCGACCGGGCCTTCACCGGGCAGCTGTCCGTGCCCAGCCTGACCCCGGGCCTCGCCGCGCCCCAGGCGGCCGAGAAGGCCACCGCCGCCGTGCGGGCCACGGTCGGCGCCGCCGACCAGGAGGAGGCCGCGCTCAGCCGGGTCGACGGCGCCGGCGCGCCCGAGCTGGTCGTCTGGGCCGCCGACGGCACCCCGCGACTGGCCCACCGCACCACGGTCGAGGGCCAGCGCGCGGACGGCACCCCGAGCCGCCAGGTGGTCGTCACCGACGCCGCCACCGGCCAGGTGCTCTCCACCGACGAGCAGGTGAAGACCGCCACCGGCACCGGCAAGGGCGTCAACGTCGGCAGCGTCTCGCTCACCACCACCCAGAGCGGCAGCTCCTACCAGCTGAAGGACGCCTCCCGGGGCAACCAGTCCACCACCGACCTCAAGGGCGGCACCTCGGGCAGCGGCACGCTCGTCGCCAACACCACCAACAGCTTCGGCAACGGCCTGGCCTCCAACCGCGAATCCGCGGCCGTGGACGCCCAGTTCGGCGCGGCGGCCACCTGGGACTACTACAAGAACACCTTCGGCCGCAACGGCATCAAGAACAACGGCGTCGGCGCGGCGAGCCGGGTCCACTACAGCACCAACTACGTCAACGCGTTCTGGGACGACTCCTGCTTCTGCATGACGTACGGCGACGGCTCCGGCAACACCCACCCGCTGACCGCGATCGACGTCTCCGGCCACGAGATGAGCCACGGCGTCACCTCCGCCACCGCGAACCTCAACTACTCCGGTGAGTCCGGCGGCCTCAACGAGGCCACCTCGGACATCTTCGGCACCATGGTCGAGTGGTCCGCCAACCTCTCGGTCGACCCGGGCGACTACCTGATCGGCGAGAAGCTCAACATCAACGGCAACGGCACGCCGCTGCGCTACATGGACAAGCCCTCCAAGGACGGCGCCTCGGCCGACTACTGGTCCTCCACGGTCGGCAACAAGGACGTCCACTACTCCTCCGGCGTCGCCAACCACTTCTTCTACCTGCTCGCCGAGGGCAGCGGGGCGAAGGTCATCAACGGGGTCAGCTACAACAGCCCGACCTCCAACGGCTCGACGGTGACCGGCATCGGCCGGACCAAGGCGGCGGCGATCTGGTACCGCGCGCTGACCGTCTACATGACCTCCACCACCAACTACAAGGCCGCCCGCACCGCGACCCTGAAGGCCGCCACCGACCTGTACGGCGCCTCCAGCACCGAGTACAACGCGGTCGCGGCGGCCTGGAGCGGCGTCAACGTCAGCTGACCCGCACCACCTCCGGTAGCAACCGGTAGGAAATCGAGCCACCCCCGGTAAGAAACGGCGACAGGCTGCCGCGGCCCTTTGGGAGAGGAGGCCGTGGCAGCCTGTCGACCGTCCACGAGGAGGCCGGAGCCCGAGCGGGGGCCCGGGCGGCCGGCTCAGGCGGTGGCGGGCTTCAGCTCGCCCCGCTCCTCCTTGGCCAGCATCCGCTCGGCGAAGAAGCCGCCGGTGGGCAGCACCGCGAGCACGAACATCAGGACGCCGCGCTTGGCGTCCCACTTCTGCGCCTGCCAGGCCTGGATCCAGAAGACCACGTACAGGATGAACAGGACGCCGTGCACCATGCCCATCACCGGGACGGCGTCGAACGAGGTCGTCCGCTTCAGCACCGAGCAGATCAGCAGCAGGATGAAGGAGACCCCTTCGGGGCCGGAGACCAGGCGCAGGCGGTGGACGGCGCTGCTGTTCACGATGGATACCTCGATATGGGGGGTCGGCGGCGCGGGCTCGCTTGTGAAGCGACTCACAAGCATTCCGGCCCATTATCGCCGAGCCCACGGACGGGACCCCGGCCGGGGGTGGCCACCGTGCCCCATCTCACAGCGGCCGGCCCGGCGCCTGCCCGGAGCCCGTCCGGCGCCCGCCCGCCCTGTCACAGCTCTGTGCCGGAACGCCACCGAGCGCGACCGCCCGTCACCGGGAACCCCTATCCTGCTGCCCGCGCGCCCACCGATCCGGGCGCCGAGGCATCGCACACGGGGGGTACTCACCACATGTTCAAGCGCGACTGGGACCGCAGGACCTGCGCCAAGCGCGGCCACACCACCTACGCGCCGACGGAGCCGGAGCTGGCCTCCCGGCTGCACGCGTCCACCGCCCTCGGCGACGCCTGGCGCTGCCTGCGCTGCGGCGACTTCGCACTGGGCGCCCCGCACGGCTCCGGCCCGGCCGACGAAGCGCCGCTGGTGCCGCGCGGCAAGGCGCTGCGGGACCTGTTCATCCTGCGCTTCCTGGCCGTCGAGCGGGTGCTGCGCGGACTGCTGATCATCGTGGTCGCCTGGGCCGTGTGGAAGTTCTCCAACAGCCAGGACGCGGTGCACCGGGTCTTCGACGAGAACCTCACGGTGTTCCGGCCGGTCACCGACCACTTCCACTGGGACCTCGAACACGCCCCGATCGTCGAGACCATCCGCAAGACCTTCGACTTCAAGAAGAGCACCCTGCTGATCGTCGCGGGCGCGCTGATCGCCTACGCGGTGATCGAGATCGTCGAGGCGGTCGGCCTCTGGCTGAACAAGCGCTGGGCCGAGTACCTGACGGTGGTCGCCACCGCGGCCTTCCTGCCGTTGGAGGGCTACGAGCTGAGCCACCACGTCAGCGCCCTGAAGATCTGCACCCTGGTGCTGAACATCGCGGCGGTGCTCTGGATCATGCTCTCCAAGCGCCTGTTCGGGCTGCGCGGCGGCGTGGTGGCCTTCGAGGCGGAGCGCCACTCGGCCTCGCTGCTGGAGGTCGAGCAGGCGGCCGGCACCATTCCGAGCCCCGGACAGGGGGCGCACGCCCGGGCCTGACCGGGGCGCGTGCGCCGGGCGTGACCGGCGCGTTTGTCCCAGACCGGTACCAGTCGGCCCACGCACCCTCCCCGCGCCACGGCCGCAGCGGCTAGATTGCGGCCGTGGCACAGTTCAGACTCCAGGGATCGCGCGTGCTCGCCGTCGACTTGGGCGGCGACGCCGTCAAGGCGCGACACGGCTCGATGGTCGCCTACACCGGGCAGATGGCCTTCAAGAAGTTGACCGGCGGCGGGGACGGCCTGCGCGGCATGGTCACCCGCCGGCTGACCGGCGAGAAGATGACGGTCATGGAAGTGAAGGGGCAGGGCACCTGCTACTTCGCCGACAAGGCCACCGAGATCAGCCTGGTGCGGCTGAACGGCGAGACGCTGTACGTCGAGTCGGACAACCTGCTCTGCACCGAGTCCGCCCTGCACACCGGCACCAGCTTCACCGGGCTGAACGGCATGTCCTCGGGCAACGGCCTGTTCACCACCAAGGTGGAGGGCCACGGCTGGGCGGCCGTCACCTCCAACGGCCCGGCCGTCATCCTGCGGGTCGACAAGAGCATGCCGCTGCGGGTGGACCCGGGCGCGTACGTGGCGCACACCGGCACCCTGCAGCGCAGCCTGAAGTCGGGCGCGGGCTGGACCACGATCATCGGCGAGGGCGGCGGCGAGGCCGTCCAGATCGAGTTCACCGGCGAGGGCCTGGTGTACGTCCAGCCCTCCGAGAAGGCCACCATCGGGGGCGACGTCTGATGGGCTTCACGAAGATCAACGGGAAGATGGTCGAAGCCCAGGTGGTGCCCGGGCAGCGGCTGTTCAGCCAGCGCGGCGCGATGCTCGCGTACAGCGGCGACGTCCGCTTCACGCCGAACATCACCGGCGGGCAGGGCGGCGTGATGTCGATGATCGGCCGCCGGGTGGCCAACGAGGACACCCCGCTGATGACCGTCGAGGGCCAGGGCCGGGTGATGTTCGGCCACGGCGGCCACCACGTCCACGTGATCGACCTGTTCGGCGACACCCTGTACGTCGAGGCGGACCGGCTGCTCGCCTTCGAGGGCACGCTGCGGCAGTCCACCATGTTCATGGGCTCGCAGGGCGGGGTGATGGGCATGGTCCGCGGCCAGGTCACCGGGCAGGGCCTGTTCACCACCAAGCTGGAGGGCCAGGGCTCGGTCGCGGTGATGGCCCACGGCGGCGTCTTCGAGCTGCCGATCACCCCCGGCCAGTCGGTCCACGTCGACCCCCAGGCGTACGTGGCGCACCGCGGCGACGTGCGCAACAAGCTCTCCACGGCGCTGGGTTGGCGCGACATGATCGGCCGCGGCTCGGGCGAGGCGTTCCAGCTGGAACTGTCCGGGCAGGGCGCGGTGTACGTCCAGGCGAGCGAGGAGAAGCTCTGATGTCCTACCCGCCGCAGCCCCCGTACGGTTCGCCGCACAACCAGCCGACCCAGCCCGGCTTCGCGGCCCCGCCGCCCCCGCCGGGGTACGGCCCGCAGCCGGGCTACCCGCAGCCCGGCGGGTACCCGCCGCCCCCGCCGCAGGGCTACCCGCCGCCCCCGCCCGGCCACCAGCCCCAGCAGCAGTACCAGCAGCCGCCCCAGCAGCCGTACGGCCAGGAGCAGTTCGGCGGCCCACTGGCCCCGCTGCCGACCGGCCACGGCGGCACCGGGCCGGTGGTGTGGGACGCCCACAGCCTGCCGGCCGGCGACAACGTCAACCCGTACGCCTTCTCGGTCGACCTGAACGGCTCCTACTTCCTCCAGAAGGGCAAGATGGTCGCCTACTACGGCGACATCACCTTCAAGGGCGTCGGCGCCGGGGCGGTCGACCGGGTGCTCGGCCAGCACTTCAACTCGCCGATGCACGCGGCGGACTGGGTGGTCGCCGAGGGCCGCGGCAAACTGCTGCTGGCCGACCGGGCGTTCGACCTCAACTCGTACGACCTGGACGAGGGCAACCTGACCGTCCGCTCCGGCAACCTGCTGGCCTTCGACCCGACGCTGCGGCTCAAGCAGTCGATCATCCCGGGCTTCCTGACCCTGATCGGCACCGGCCGCTTCGTCGCCGCCTCCAACGGCCCGGTGCACTTCGTCGAGCCGCCGATCCGGGTGGACCCGCAGGCGCTGGTCGGTTGGGCGGACTGCCCGGCGCCGTGCCACCACTACGACCACGACTACATGCACGGGCTGATCGGCGGCCTGCGCCGGCTGACCGGCATCGGCGGGGCCTCCGGCGAGGAGCACCAGTTCGAGTTCATCGGCGCCGGCCAGGTGCTGCTGCAGTCGAGCGAGAAGCTGATGGCGGAGCGGTCGGTCGGAGCGGTCGACGCCGAGGCGGGCGTCCCGGTGGGCGGCGTGCCGTCCCAGCCGGGCACGGCCGGGCACGGCGGCGGCAACCCCAACATCCCCGGGCTCGGTAACCTGGGCGACCTCGGACGACGTTTCGGTCTGTAAACTTGTACAAGATTGAACTAAATCGGCTATGCTAGAGGGCATGGATACGCACACGATCGAGACCGCGGACACCCCTCCGTCGCAGCCCGAGGAGGAGACTCCCTGGCTGACCGCCAGGGAGCAGCGGATGTGGCGCGCCCATCTGGAGGTCGCCAAGCTGCTGGACTACCAGCTCAGCCGCGAACTCCAACCGCACAACCTCGCGATCAACGACTACGAGATCCTGGTCGTGCTCTCCGAGGCCCCGGACCGCCGGATGCGGATGACCGACCTCGCGACCGCCACCCTCCAGTCGAAGAGCCGCCTCTCCCACCAGATCACCCGGATGGAGAACGCCGGCCTGGTGCTGCGCCAGGAGTGCCCCGGCGACCGCCGCGGCCTCTACGCCCACCTCACCGAACACGGCTGGGAGACCATGCAGCGGGTCGCCCCCGACCACGTGCGCAGCGTCCGGGCCCACTTCATCGACCGCTTCACCCCGGAGCAGCTCGACGACATGTACCAGGCCCTCGCCCCCGTCGCCGAACACCTCCGCGGCCTGCGCGGCAAGCCGTAGCACCCCACGCACCACTCCGCCCCGCCGCGATCCGATCGCGGCGGGGCGGAAACGGTTCGCGGGCCCGCGCGCCCGGCCCGGGTCAGCCGCGGGTCAGGCCGGCGACGAGCTCGTCGGCGGCACCGTACGGGTCCAGGGCACCCTCGGCGACGCGTTCGGCGAGGACGGCCAGGTGCCGGTCCCCGCGCAGGTCGCCGATCCGGGCGCGCAGCTCGGCCAACGCGATCGCCTCGATCTCCTCGGCGGCCCGGCGGCGGCGCCGCGCGGCGAGCTCGCCGTGCTCCTCCAGCCAGGCGCGGTGCTTCTCCAGCGCCTCGACCACCTCGTCCACGCCCTCGCCGCGGGCCGCGACGGTCTTGACGATCGGCGGACGCCAGTCCCCCGCCTCCCGCGCCTCGCCGAGGCCCAGCATGTGGTTGAGCTCCCGCGCGGTGGCGTCGGCGCCGTCCCGGTCGGCCTTGTTGACCACGAAGACGTCGCCGATCTCCAGGATCCCGGCCTTGGCGGCCTGGATGCCGTCGCCCATCCCGGGGGCCAGCAGCACCACGGTGGTGTCGGCCTGGGCGGCGACCTCGACCTCGGACTGGCCCACCCCGACGGTCTCCACCAGGATCACCTCGCAGCCGGCCGCGTCCAGCACCCGCAGCGCCTGCGGCGCCGCCCAGGAGAGCCCGCCGAGGTGGCCGCGGGTGGCCATCGAGCGGATGAACACCTCGGGGTCGGTCGCGTGGTCCTGCATCCGGACCCGGTCGCCCAGCAGCGCGCCGCCGGAGAACGGCGAGGACGGGTCGACGGCCAGCACCCCGACCCGCTTGCCGAGCCGCCGGTAGGCGGAGACCAGCGCCGAGGTGGAGGTCGACTTGCCGACCCCGGGCGAGCCGGTCAGGCCCACCGTGTACGCCCGCCCGGTGTACGGCGCGAGCGCGGCCATCGCCTCCCGCAGCTGCGGCGCGGCGTTCTCGACCAGCGTGATCAGCCGGGCGACCGCCCGCGGCCGGCCCGCCCGGGCCTGCTCGACCAGCGTGGCGACATCGATCATCAGGAGCTCCTTGCGCGGATGCCGAAGGGGCTGCGGACCGCCACCGGC
>NZ_JBHUAL010000309.1:0-7641 GCF_042789775.1 Kitasatospora sp. NPDC056800
GGCTGAAGCCGTCGGGCCCGGTGCCTCCGGACGTCCGGTCCGGATCGGGTGCGGAGCTACCGGCGGGCGCCCTCAGCGGCCCGGCGTCAGCCGGTAGGGGTCCGGGGCGGAGCCCATGTCCGGCTCCGGCTCGTACGCCCCGTCCTGAGGGTGGCGGCGGGCCGCGGCGCGCCCCGGGCGGACCGGCCACCAGATGCCGCGGCCGAACAGCGCGGCCAGCGCGGGCACCAGCACCACCGACAGCAGGAAGGCGGAGAGCAGGATGCCGAGCGCCAGCGCGAAGCCGACCTGACGGCTCGCCGGGGTGGCGGCGAGGGTGGCGAAGGAGCCCGCCAGCACCAGGCCCGCCGTCGCGATGGCCGGGGCGGTGTGCCGCACCGCCCGGGCCACGGCCGCGCGGGCCGGCCCCGGCTGCTCCATCTCCTCCCGGATCCGGTCGCTCATCAGGATGTTGTAGTCGGTGCCGAGCGCGACGACGAACAGGAAGAGCACCAGCGGGAGCGTGAAGTTGACGCCCGGCTTGTCCAGGCCGTGCTGGAAGAGCAGCGCCGAGGCGCCGAGCGTGGCCGCGAAGCAGAGGCCGACGGAGACCATCAGGACCACCGGCGCCAGCAGGCTGCGCAGCAGCATCAGCAGGATCAGCGCGATCAGCGCGGCCGCGACCGGGAAGACGAGCCGCAGGTCGTGGTCGACGGCCTTCGAGATGTCGGCGAAGACCGCCGGGGTGCCTCCGACGTGGGCCGTCGTCCCGGCGGGCGTGTGCGCGGCGACGGCGGCCCGCAGCGGCCCCGAGACCACGTCACGGGCCTGCTGGGACTGCGGGTCCGCGGTCAGGTAGAGGTCGATCCGGGCGGCCCGCCGGTCGTCGGCGAGGGCGGTCCCCGCCACCTGCCCCACGCCCGCGACCTGTCCGAGCGCGCGGGACAGGCCGTCGAACCGGTCCGCGCCGAGCGTGCCGCCGTCCTTGGCGGTGAGGTAGACGGTGGTCGGGTCCGACACACCGGCCGGCAGCGCGCGGGAGATCTCGGCCGCGGTGGCGGCGGCGGCGGTGCGCGGGCCTTCGGCGCCCTGGCCGTAGTCCATCCGGATCCCGACCGTCCCGAGGGCCAGCGCGCCCAGTGCGGCGACGGAGGCCACCGCCAGGGCCAGCGGCCGGCGCGCCACCAAACCGCCCAGCCGGGCCGACACGCCCTCGCGCGGCCGGCTCTGGAGCGCACGGGAGGGCCAGAACATCCCGCGTCCGCAGGCCGCCAGCAGGGCGGGCATCAGCGTCAGGCTGCCCAGCAGCATGACCAGGACCGAGACGGCGATGGCCGGGCCGAGCACCCGGAACTGCCCGAAGCTCGCCACCCCGAGCGTCGCGAAGGCGGCCACGATGGTCAGCGCCGCCGAGGTGATCGCCGTGCCCACCCGCCCCGAGACCTCCGCGGCCACGACCCGGACGGGCGTCCCGGGCCGCGCCCGCAGCTGCTCGCGGAAGCGGAACAGCAGGAACAGCAGGTAGTCGATCCCGATGCCGATCAGGACCACCTGGATCAGCGACGGGGTGCTCGGGTCGATCCTGATCCCGGTGAGCATCGCGGCGCCGACCACCGCGCCCAGTGCCACGCCACCGATCAGGGCGACCGCGAGCAGCGGCAGCAGGGCCGCCAGCACGCTGCGGAACACCAGCACGTTGAGCAGCACGATCAGCCCCATGGTGAGGGCTCCCATGACCTTCGCCATGGTCTTCCCGTCGTCCTTGGTGTCCACCGTGCCGGCCAGGCCGCCGGTGAAACCGGTGCGCAGCCCCGCGTCGTCGAACTGGGCCCGCGCCGAGTCCCGGAAGGCCCGGAAGAGGTCCTGCATCCCCGGCTCCTCGGGGTTGCCGACCAGCCCGACGGAGAGCAGCTCGAAGCTCTTGTCCGGTGCCACCATCGCCGGGGAGACCGCGGGGGTCTGCGAGTGGTCCCGCGCCAGGAAGGACGGCCCGTCCTCCTCCTTGGGCTTCGGCATGGTGACCCGCTGCCGGCCCAGCTTCTCGGCCAGGGTGCCGATCCGCTGGTGGTCCGCGGCGCTGAGCGGGCCGCCGTCCGAGCGGGCGACCAGCACGGTCACCGTGTCGGCGTCGGGCTTCACGCCGAACCTGTCCTCGGCGATCTTCAGCGCGGCGGCCGAGTCGTAGCTCGCGGGCAGGAAGTCGCCGACCCGGGTCTGCGTGACGCGGAAGATCAGCGCCCCGCTCAGGGCGGTCAGCGCGACACCCAGCACCGTCCAGAGGGCGATGACCTTCCATGGGTTTCTCGTCGAGAATCCGGTCAGGGCGCGGATCAAAGTGTTCTCCTGCGTATCGACTTGCGGGTGGACTCGGCACCGGGTTCCCGGCCGGTCTCCAGACCATCACGCGGCACCCCCCGGATTCGTCCGGGCACAGGATGAACGGAAGCGGGGCCCCAGGGTCCGGCAGCCGTCCGGGACCAGGACCGTGGTCCCGGTCCCGGACCCGCCTCAGGGGCCCCGTCGCGGCCGGTCGGCCGGTGCCAGAATGGGTCGATCACCACAGCCCGGCCGCGCCGCACCGGTCCGGCGGGCCACGAGCAGGGAGACGCACAGATGCGCCGGCGCCGACACCCCGAGCAGCCGATCTCCGGCGGGCCGCCGGCCTCCGACAGGCTGCCGGGCGCCGACAGGCCGAAGGGCGGCGACGCGGTGCCGTGGACGCGTGACGACGCGCTGGTCGCCGTCGCCGCGGCCGCCCTGGACCTGGTCGGCTACTCGCTCGGCAGCGTGAGTGGCGACGGTGGGCCCGGAGGCGGCGGTGCCACGGCGCTCGGCGTCGTCCTCATCGTGCTGCCGGCCCTGCCGCTGCTCTTCCGGCGCAGCCACCCGGTGTCGGCGCTCGCGGCCGTACTGGCCCTGGGCGCGGCGGAGAACCTCTCCGCACCGCCGTCGACCCACTTCGGCTTCGCCCTCTCGGTGGCCCTGTACTCGGTGGCCAGGGTCCGCACCGCCCCGGTGACGGCGCTGATGTCCGGCGCGACGGCGGTGGTGACGCTGCTGAACCAGAGCCACGGGCGGCTCCCCACGGGGGCGAACGTCCTCTCCGCCGTTCTCGCGGTCGCGGTCGTGGTCGGCACGGCCGTCGTGGTCAACCGCTGGCAGCAGCAGGTGGCGGCCCATCGCAGGCTGCTCGCCGACCGCGCGGTGGCCGAGGAACGACGCCGCATCGCACGGGAGTTGCACGACATCGTGGCCCACCACATCACCACCATGCAGCTGATGGCCGGCGGCGCCCGGGCCAACCTCGGGGGCGACACCGAGGTGGTCCGCGACGCCCTGGTGACCCTCGAGTCCTCCGGGCGGATGGCCCTGCGCGAGATGCGCCAGCTCCTCGACGTCCTGCGGGCCGACGAGGATCCGGAGACCGTGCCGAGCCCGCCCCAGCCCGGCGCCGACGACCTCGACCGCATCGTCGACGAGTCCCGGCTGGCCGGCCTGCCGACCGAGTTCGAGGTCAGCGGCCGCCCGCGACCGCTGCCCCCGACGGTGGGCCTGACCGTCTTCCGGATCGTCCAGGAGTCCCTCACCAACACCCGCAAGCACGCCGGCCCGGCCAGTGCCCACGTCCGGCTGACATACCGTCCGGACCGGGTCACCGTCGAGGTGCGCGACGACGGCGCGGGCACCGGGACGGGCCCGGCCGGGGCCGCGGGCGGAGCCACCGCCGGGGCGGCGGCCCGAACCGGGCACGGCCTGATCGGCATGCGCGAACGCGTCACCCTGCACGGCGGCACGCTGGAGACCGGCGGGCTCGCCACCGGCGGCTACCGGGTGGCCGCCAGCCTGCCGCTGGCCCCGGGCGAGGCGGAGGAGGCGCTCCGCTGATCCCGGCCCTCACTCCTCGCGGTGGACGTCCACCAGCACCTTGCCGATGGTCTCCCGCGCGGCCATCGCCCGGTGCGCCCCGGCCACCCCGGACAGCGGGACGGTCCGGTCGATCCGCGCCACCACCCGCTTCTCGGCGGCGAGCCGGAACAGGTGGTCGGCGACGCCCTCGAACAGCGCCCGGTCCGTCAGCACGTGCTTGAGCCAGAAGCCCTGGGCGCCCGCCGAGCGCTCGGTCAGCTCGCCCATCGTGAAGGCGTCCTCCACCCCGCCGCGCGCCCCGACCGACACCAGCCGCCCGAAGGGCGCCAGTCCGGCCAGTCCGGCGCGCAGCACCGGGCCGCCGACCGAGTCGAGGAACAGGTCCAGCCCGCCCGATTCCGCGAGCCGCCCGGCCAGGTCGGGGTCGGCCGGGTCGAGCACGGTGTCGGCGCCCAGCGAGAGCAGGTACTCCCGCTTCTCCGGGGTGGAGGACAGGGCGACCACCCGGCTCGCGCCCAGCTCCCTGGCCAGCTGCACCGCCAGGTGCCCGACCCCGCCGGCGGCCGCGCTCACCCCGACGGCGTCGCCCGGCCGCAGCCGCCCCGCCAGGGTCAGCGCGCCGTAGGCCGTCGCCCCCTGCTCCAGCAGCCCCAGCGCCTGCTCGTCGTCCACGCCGTCCGGCACCTCCACCGTGTGCGCCGCCTCGGGCGCGGCCACGTGGGCGTACCCGCCGCCGGTGCGCAGCAGCGCGACGACCCTCCGGCCGTCCTCCCGGCGCCGCCCGACCACGTCGACGCCGAGCACCGCCGGCAGCGGGAACCTGAGGTACTCGCCGGTGCGGCACTCCAGGTCGGCGTAGTTGAGCCCGGCCAGGGTGACGTCGACCAGCACCCGGCCCGGGCCGGCCTCCGGTTCCGGCACCGTCTCGACGCTCAGCTCCTCCGGGCCGCCGTAGCGGTGGATCAGCGCGGCGCGCATCATTCCGTTCTCCTCCAGGTCGGGACTCATCCGGCGAACAGCGCGAGCAGGGCGCCCTCCAGGGCGCGGGCGGCCTCCGGGCCCTCGGCGACCGCGCAGTACATCACCGAGCCGTCGGCGGGCCCGAAGTCGGAGCTGAACAGCACGCCGGTGCCGCTCTCCCGGTCGAAGGCCAGCCCGGCCGCGCCGATCGCCGCCACGGCCTCGGCGAAGGACGGCACCTTGAGGCCGGCCAGCTCCAGGAGGTGGCGCGAGCCGCGGTGCTCGGGGCGCAGCAGGCGGCCGGCGTAGGCGTGGTGCAGGTGGCTGGAGCCGGTGAGCCGGGCGTTGGTCTCGTGGAAGTAGATCTCGCCCTCGGGGGTCAGCACGGCGTCCGCGCTGACCGTGCCCCGGTAGCCGATCACCCGCAGCGCCTCGCACAGCCGGGCGGCCTCGCGGACGAGTTCGTCCCGGGTGCCGGCGTCCGGGGTGACCGGCGGGGTGATCTCCCCGACCACCACCGGCCGCATGACCATCTCGCCGCAGCCGGAGAGCACGGCGCCCGTGTCCCCGATGACGAACTCGGCGTACAGCGGCGCCGAGTCGGCGAAGTACCGCTCCACCACGACCCGCTGGCCGCGTCCGCCGGTCAGCCAGGTCCACCGCTCGGCCACGTACGCGGCCACCGCCGCCCGGTCCGGCAGCGGCACCACCCGCTCGGCGCCGACCGGCTCCACCTTCTCGTCCCGGGCGAGGATCTCGTTGCCGAGGCCGCCCGCCTGGTACTCGACCTTCACCATCACGCTGTGCCCCCGCGCCAGCAGGTCCTCGATCGCGGCCTCGACCTCCGCGGGCGAGCCGGCCACCCGCCCGGGCGGGATCGGCACCCCGGCGCCGGCGGCCAGCGCCCGGAACCCCGCCTTGCTGTTGACCAGGGCGTTGCCGCCCTGCGCGGCGAAGGGCCGGCCGGGCATGGCGTGCCCGATCCCGAGCGCGTCCGCCAGCTCGGCCACCGCGCCGTTCGGCGAGACGGCCAGCACCTCGTCGACGGCGCGCCCGTCCAGCGCGCGGCGCAGCTCGGCGCGGAAGCCCGGGTCGGCCAGCCGGTCGGCGGTGAGCACCTGGTCGCCGTGGGCGCCGGGCGGCGGCACCACGAAGGCCAGACTGTCGGCCCGTACGTCGGTCAGCCCGGTGACGTACGCCAGGTACTCCGGGTCGGGGCCGCAGGGCAGCACCAGGACGTCCCCGTCCTCGGCCCACCAGAGCATCCGCTGCGCCCCGCACCCGGCGAACCGCAGCTCCGCCGGCGGCGTCCCGGCGAGGTCCCCGACCATCTCCTCGGTGCGGTTGTTCGCGATGCAGAGCGTCGTCATCTGGTGAACCCTTCCGGCCTTCGCCGCTGTTGCGGCCCTGGTCCCACGTGCGGCACGGGTGTGGCGTGCGCTACCGGTGTAGCGCACCGGGGTTGTTCTGGTTCGGCGCTCGGTCATTGAACAAAAGGCCGAACAACCGGCGGCCCTCCGACCCGCGCCGGTCGCCCCCCGGAGCGGGCACCGCCCCAGCAGGGCGCACCGGCCCCAGGAGTACCGTGGGTGTGCTGTTCGACCGTCCCGGTCCGTCCGACCCGACCGGCCCGGCTCCATCCGCAGAGAGGGTACGAACTCCCATGACCACCACCGTCGCCGCCTACGCCGTGCCGGCCCCCAAGGCCCCGCTGGAACGTACGACCATCGAGCGCCGCGCGGTCGGCGAGCACGACGTGCTGATCGACATCGCCTTCGCCGGCATCTGCCACTCCGACATCCACCAGGCCCACGAGGGCTGGGGCCGGGCGGTCTTCCCCATGGTGCCCGGGCACGAGATCGCGGGCGTCGTCGCCGAGGTCGGCCCCGGCGTCACCGGCTTCGCGGTCGGCGACCGGGTCGGCGTCGGCTGCATGGTCGACTCCTGCCGCACCTGCGACAACTGCCGGGCCGGCCTGGAGCAGTACTGCGACGAGGGCCCGGTGTGGACGTACAACGCCGTCGGCAAGGACGGCCGGCCCACGTACGGCGGCTACGCGAAGACCGTGGTCGTCGACGAGAACTACGTGGTCCGCGTCCCCGAGGCGCTGCCGCTGGACAAGGCCGCGCCGCTGCTGTGCGCGGGCATCACCACCTACTCCCCGCTGCGGCACTGGAACGCCGGCCCCGGGAAGCGGGTCGCCGTGGTGGGCCTCGGCGGGCTCGGCCACATGGGCGTGCAGATAGCCCACGCGCTCGGCGCCGAGGTCACCGTGCTGTCCCAGTCGCTGCGCAAGAAGGACGACGGCCTGCGGCTGGGCGCCGACCACTACTTCGCCACCAGCGACCCGGCGACCTTCCAGAGCCTCGCGGGCACCTTCGACCTCATCCTCAACACCGTCTCCGCGCCGATCGACTTCGCCGCCTACTTCTCCCTGCTGCGCACCGACGGGGCGATGGTCAACGTCGGCCTCCCGGAGGAGCCGCTGGAGGTCGACATCCGGGCGCTGGGCGGCCGGCGCCGCAGCATGAGCTCCTCGGGCATCGGCGGCATCGCCGAGACCCAGGAGATGCTGGACTTCTGCGCCGAGCACGGCGTGGCGGCCGAGATCGAGCTGATCGGCGCCGAGAGGATCAACGAGGCGTACGAGCGGGTCCTCTCCAGCGACGTCCGCTACCGCTTCGTCATCGACACCGCCACCATCTGACGACCGGCCGGGCCGGGCCCCTTCGGAGGGGCCGTGCGACCGATCCTGGCCACCGGGGCCGCCGGCCGCGTCGTCCGGCGGCACGCCGACCGCTTCACCGGCTGACGACGGCCTCCCGCGGCCCGGAC